>CAZNNK010001050.1:0-2503 GCA_964574085.1 uncultured Coleofasciculus sp. | reverse complement strand
ACGTTACCTGAACCGATTACCCAAATGAAATCAGCGTGATGCATTGAGATGGGGGAGATGGGGGAGATGGGGTGAGGGGGTGATGGGGAGATTGGGGAAAAAGAAAGTTCTACATTAGACTGCAACTTTT
Source organism: uncultured Coleofasciculus sp. (assembly GCA_964574085.1). Lineage (GTDB taxonomy): Bacteria > Cyanobacteriota > Cyanobacteriia > Cyanobacteriales > Coleofasciculaceae > Coleofasciculus. The sequence goes on along the minus strand of CAZNNK010001050.1, from coordinate 2,373 downwards.
AAGTCATTCGTCAACAGAAAGCGGATTCGATATAGTTTTGTAGGATAAGCTCATATCCTTCAACAATGAATGGTTCACCGAATTTAGGGACTGACGTCGGCAACAGGTTCTTAGTATTATCCTGGCGTGAGTTTTTGCAGATACGGTGATAGCGAACTAGGGCGACATCAAACCGACAAGGAAGTTCACTTAAATCGGGATGTTCTGCTAAAAATAGTTCGGCTGTTCGCCAAAGTTTGGCTTGCTTAGAGGATGTAATCGCCAATTGACCATCGGCGTCCCAATTCCCTCGACTGCGAGTTTTCACCTCGACAAATGCCAAGATGGGTGACTCCGCGTTGGCTGGTGAAAAGGTAGGGGGATGAACATGGAGATTTATATCCAGATTGGATATGGAATTTTCCTTTCCCTGGACATCTCGATAGGCAATCAAGTCGATTTCTCCCCAACGACAATGCCATCGGTGATGTAAAATATGCCAACCTTGGGCTTGTAACCAGATGGCAACGAGTTGTTCTCCGAGTTGTCCTTTGTTATTTGTCATTCGTGATAAGTAGTCGGACTTTCATTAAAGTTAACGCTTGAGATGAGGGAACAGGCAACAGGCAACAGGCAACAGTAAGGATTTGAGAATTCTTAATATTTCTTAGTACAGTGTACAGGATTTATGTCCAGGTAATTAATTACTCGCTCATCGAGAAACCGTCAATGGTAAGATGATTTCATAACTTGTCAGAAACATCTACAGATTCCCAAAATTATGTTCAGATTCATTTTAGTTTGGCTAGCTAGCTGTTTGATTTTTATCGGTAGTCCTTTTAGTATGGCGATGCTTCCTGCTTCCCCAGCTTTGGCTTTGGATTATAACAAAGAGTATTTGGTGAATTCAGATTTTTCCGATCGCGTCCTGACTGATGCCAGTTTTAATCAGGCAGATTTGCGGGAAAGTAATTTTAGCCATGCGGAGTTGCAGGGAGTTAGTTTTTTTGGGGCAAATCTTAAATTGGCGAATTTGGAAGGGGCAAATCTCAGTTACTCAACGTTAGATAAAGCGCGTTTGAATGGTGCTAATTTGAAAAATGCCGTGCTTGAAGGTGCTTACGCTTTCAATGCTCAGTTTGATGGGGCGACGATTGAGGGAGCTGATTTTACGAACGCTTTTCTTGATCCCAAAGCTGAAGAACAATTGTGTCAAATGGCTACAGGTACAAACCCCACCACAGGTCGCCAAACTCGCGATACTTTGTTCTGTTTTAACCTTTAAGAATAGAGTTTAAGCTGTCATGCATTTAAATTGGATACTAAGTCCGACCACTTAGTAGCGAGCAAGATGCTCGCACTACAAGGATTTCGCAATTCTTGACATTATGGTTTAAATGCCGAACAGCTTACTGCTCGGATAAGCTCTAAATGTAATTTCTTCTCCCCCCGCTTCCCCAGCTTCCCCAGCTTTCCCTGCTTCCCCAGCTCTACCCACAACCACACCTTATTCAGCAACCCCTAACTATATAATGGGGGCAAATTTGTGAATATCAAAGATGTTAATTTGACGCATTTGCTGTAACTTTTGCACATGTCGATGGGCTTCAATGATTTGTTTAACGTAGTATTGGTAGCGTTTCTGATCGGTGGTAATATTCAGTTTTTGCCATTGTTCTAAACAATATCGCTTGTGCTTTTCCCAGGTCACGAGTTCTAAGCAAGCGATAGAGGTACGAATCGCTAAGGGGGTGCGAATCATATCTTCAACACGCTTTTCGTTTAAGTGGAATAAATGTTCGACCTGAGCCATTTGCTCCGGGAACTGGATACTACGATCTTGTAATAATTCAATTAGTTTTTCAGGATACTGGGATAAAGTTGTCTGAGCGACAGTTTGTAGGTCTAATATTTGCCGCCACAAAAATCGGTGGGGAGAGAGACTAAACAGCAAATCTTTGGTATCTAAGGTTTCAATAATGGTGCGGCGATAGTCGGGATAGTGTAGATAAATACGTAAAAGTAAGGCTTCGGCTTGTTGGAGTAGACTCTGTTCTTGGCTAAGGGATAAGTCAATCGAAATCGGCAAGTTTTGCTGATTCAGATTGGACTTGTCATCTTTCTTGATGGGAGTCCGGCGTAATTTCCTCAGTTGCCTCTGTAAATCTTCGACAAGTCGGGGGATCAGGTGAGTTTGTCCCTGACTCAGCTTTTCGGCACAATAATCAATGTAATAGGTTTGTTGATTAGCGTCCTCTAATTTGTACAGTAATTTGACGATTTTCTGGGCAACTTGTTTAAATTGATTGGCTTGTTTAAGATCTTTTCCCATTATAAGTTGATCAATCTGCCAATTTAACCATAAGGGGGCGTTTTGTAGTATCTGTTGGTATT
>CAZNNK010001049.1:0-2505 GCA_964574085.1 uncultured Coleofasciculus sp. | reverse complement strand
TCTCTACATTGCTTCGTGCTTTCTCGCCAAGATCCTGATACCCTAAATTTCAGGGATAAATTGACCCTTGCCGATCGCAGGACACCAAGAGGATGACTAGCAAACCCAAAATTATCGTTTTGGATGATGACCCCACCGGTTCCCAAACCGTTCACAGTTGCTTGCTGCTGACGCGCTGGGATGTGCAAACGCTGCGCTTAGGACTAGCAGATGCTTCGCCGATTTTCTTTGTCCTGACGAATACGCGGGCGTTAACCCCAGAGGAAGCCGCCACTGTCACCTGTGAGGTTTGCCATAATCTGAAAATTGCTATCGAAACTGAAGGAATCGACGATTTTCTTGTCGTTAGTCGCTCTGATTCTACCCTACGGGGACATTATCCCGTGGAAACTGATGTGATTGCCCAAGAAGTGGGACCCTTCGATGCTCATTTCTTAGTTCCTGCATTCTTTGAAGGTGGACGAGTCACCCGCGATAGTGTTCATTACCTGATGGTGGATGGTGTCCCTACACCCGTCCATGAAACTGAATTTGCCCGTGATTCGGTATTTGGTTATCACCACAGCTATTTACCCGATTATGTGGAAGAAAAGACCAACGGAAGGATTAAAGCTGAAAACGTTGAGCGATTTGTCCTCTCTGATATTCGTTCAGGAAGTTTAGAACGCCTCCTCAACTTAAGTGGGAATCAATGTGGTGTGGTTGATGGGGAAACTCAAGCCGATTTAGATAAATTCGCCGCCGATGTCCTCAGCGCCGCTGCTCAAGGGAAACGGTTCCTATTTCGCTCTGCTGCCAGTATCTTAACCTCTTTGGCAAGTCTGGGCGCTCAACCCGTCCCGCCAGAGAATATGGCACAGTATGTCAGAGAAGGGAAACCGGGCGTTGTGTTGGTGGGGTCTCACGTTAAAAAGACCACCCAACAGCTTGAACAACTCCTGAAACTCTCCGATATTGTCGGCGTTGAGGTGGATGTTACTCATTTACTCGAAGAGTCAGCATCCCAACGGGATTCACTGTTAGCCAAAGTTGTCGCCGCCGTTGACGAGATTTACAACTCGAATAAAACAGCCGCCATTTATACCAGTCGTGAGGAATTGGTCTTTAAAGACGTGCAAACTCGGTTAAACTTTGGTGCAGCCGTTTCGGCATTATTAATGGATATTGTTCGAGAGTTACCCAAAGATATTGGATTTTTAATTAGTAAGGGTGGGATTACCTCAAATGATGTCTTAAGTACAGGATTAGACTTAAGATCCGCCCGGTTGCTGGGTCAAATTATTCCGGGTTGTTCAGTAGTGCGAACTCCATCAGATCATCCTCAGTTTCCCAATTTACCTGTGGTACTGTTTCCGGGTAATGTCGGAGATGCCAATGGGTTAGTGACAGTTTATCAGCGCTTTTGCTGATCGTCATTTGTCCTTTGTAATTTGTCCTTTGTAAGGGTTTGAGGGGTGTTTACTGAATACAAATGCAAGATAGAAAGCTAGACATTTGCCCTACAACTTTTTCCTATTTCTTTTGACTCGTTCCCTGTTCCCTAAGTCATAAACCTTCTCCCCTCTCCTGAGAGGCTTGGGATTTTTGCTATAATAGCGTTTAGTTCGAGAATAGAGACGTAGATCACACAGGAGAACTCATTAGCGTCACGCCGGATGGTGGGTTAAGTTACCTCGAAAGCGGATTAAATTCACCGAAAACTAGGACTATTCTCAATTAATCGCCCAGTTAAATACCTGAAGATTAACTATGTTGAATTTATCAGGGAAAGAAGGCTATGCAATCCTCTGATCGAAATATCCTTAACCCAAACCAATCCTCGACGTCAGCTAGAAAGCAAGAGTTGTTTAAGAAACTAGAACGAATAAGAATGGCACCTGAGCGCCTGCTGGAGGAGTATGCGGCGGGAGAACGGGATTATCGGGGATTTAACCTCAGCAACCTAGAGTTAAACGGAGCAGACCTCCAGAGGATAGACTTAAGTGAGGCAAACCTGGAAGGGATTGTCTTAGAAAAAGCCACGTTGATTCGGGCAAACTTCACCAGAGCCAACCTATGTCGGGCGAATTTACGCCGAGCGGATTTGATTTGGGCAAATTTACGTTGTGCTAACCTACGAGGGGCAAATCTGAGAGGGGCTGATTTAAGCGGCGCTGATTTGAGTGGCGCTGATTTGACCGATGCTGATTTAGGCGGAGCCATACTACCTGACGGCACGATTGTTTTAACCAGTGAACAATCGAGTCTCTTATGTGGTAAGCTGCGAAAATTGCCACTCAAACCGTCCAAATAATCCCCAAGAGAGAGGCTGAGTAGGACGCGATCGCACAAGATAAGTAGTCGGACAAAAGAAAACGGCACGCTCACTAAGTTTTGTAAACAAGCCTCAAACCCTTACGAAGGACGTAGCTTGCTTCTCAAGGGAGCGAGTTCTCCACCGTTATCTTTTATTGTGTCCACTTTCTTAAGCTCTATAAGCTGTAATGCATTTAAATGGGGTATGAG
>CAZNNK010001048.1:0-2512 GCA_964574085.1 uncultured Coleofasciculus sp. | reverse complement strand
ACTTATACCAAGGCAGAATTACTGATGGGTAGGTTTGTCTAGGTTTTTAGAAGCGCCAGACTGGTTTTATGTGCCAAATGTACCGCCTCGATTAGATGGAGTCATCCGTCGCTCTTATGTATTGTGGCGGGAATATATTACACCCACTATTGTCTTAGAGTTTGCCTCTGGGGATGGGAGTGAGGAACGCGATGATAGCCAAATAATCAAGCCGACAAGTCAGTTGGAAACTTGAACTCATGCCCAGTCCAAAAGCTGAAGTGGTTATCCTCTCACCTAGACAGCGAAGCCTACTCAAACAATTGACACCGATCCAGAAGCGGGATGGATTTTTATCGTTGACCAACTCAACATTCACCAATCTGAATCTTTGGTGCGTTTAATAGCAGAACGTTGCTGCCATTGAAACTGACTTGGGAGTCAAGAATAAGAAAGGTATTCTCAAGTCGATGAAAAGCCGCCAAGCTTTCTTATCTGACTCCAACCATCGAATTTATTTTGTTTACATTCCCAAACATACATCTTGGCTTAATCAAATTGAATGTTGGTTTAGTATTTTAATGCGACGCTTGATTAAACGAGGTAATTTTACATCAACTCAAGACCTCAAGCAGAAGATTATCAAGTTTATTGACTACTATAACCGCACATTTGCCAAACCTTTTCAGTGGAAATTTGAGGGTTTCTAAGATATATTGATTTGTGCAAATTCCTCTAATAACTATTAAGCGCATCTTTACCGAGAATAGGTATTGACAAATTGGGTGGCAGAAGCCTCCAGATTCAAGTAAGGTTAGCAAATGTTGTTATCTAACCTATCCGCATTCTAGGCTGGTGGGTTATTTCTGCCGCGCTGGTCTAGGTAAAAAAAAAAGGTAGCATGCTACCTCTGGAACAGGTTACATGCTACGTCTAAAACAGGTGGCTGAAGACTTACCCAACAGGTTGCAGCAGTCGCGCTGGCGATTCTCCAGGTAAAACCTTCACTTCACCATTCTCATCGACATCAACCACAGCAGTTTCTCCCTCAAGGATCTGACTTGCTAACATGGCTTCCGCTAAGCTATCTTCTAATAGCCGCATAATCGTCCGACGTAAAGGTCGCGCCCCATAACTGGGATCATACCCTTCTTCAACTAAACGCTCTTTGAACCGTTCTGTCACTTCTAGGGTAATTCCCTGTTCAACTAAGCGCGTTGACACTTCCACCAGGAGGAGATCAGCAATTTGTTTAATCTCATCTCGGTTTAACTGACGGAAGACGATAATATCGTCAAGGCGATTGAGGAACTCTGGACGGAAATAATCCTTGAGTTCATCATTCACGCGGCTACGAATCCGGTTGTATTGAGATTCAGCTAGGTTGTCTGAATCTTCAAACCCGAAACCACCGCCACCTTTTTCAATCACCCGTGAACCAATGTTCGAGGTCATGATAATCAGGGTGTTCTTGAAGTCCACGGTACGACCCTTAGCATCCGTTAACCGACCATCATCCAATAGTTGTAACAGGGTATTGAAGACATCAGAATGCGCTTTCTCAATTTCGTCAAACAGGAGTACCGTGTAGGGTTGACGCCGGACGGCTTCTGTGAGTTGACCGCCTTCGTCATAGCCAACAAATCCGGGAGGCGAACCGATTAGCTTGGAGACGGTGTGTGGGTCCATGTATTCGGACATATCCAAGCGAATCATCGCATCTTCTGACCCGAAGAAGTAAGCCGCCAATGCTTTCGCTAATTCCGTCTTACCCACTCCCGTTGGTCCAGAGAAGATAAAGCTTGCGATGGGTCGATTCGGGTCTTTTAACCCCACCCGCGCCCGCCGAATCGCTTTGGAGACGGCGGTAACCGCTTCTTCTTGACCAATTAAGCGTTGGTGCAAGGTATCTTCCATGTGCAGCAGCAGGGCTGATTCGGATTCGGTCAGCTTGTTGACGGGTACACCTGTCCAGGAGGAGACAATGTGGGCAATATCTTCCTCATTCACCAGAGGTGTCTGTACTGGGGTATCTGCATCCGTTTCCTCTTGCAGAATCGCCTGAAGCTGAGTTTCTAGTTCCTGTTCGCGATCGCGTAATTGGGCGGCTTTCTCAAAGTCCTGGAGACGAACGGCGTCTTCTTTCTCTTTGGTTACCTGACGCATTTGACGCTTGATGTCTCGTGTCGCGGGAGACGGCTGACAATGAATCAGATGCACACGGCTTCCGGCTTCGTCAATCAGGTCAATGGCTTTGTCCGGTAAGAAACGGTCACTAATATAGCGATCAGACAGTTTCGCCGCTGCATCTAAAGCCGTATCAGAGATTTCGACCCGGTGATGCTGCTCATAAGCATCCCGTAACCCCTGCAAAATTTCAATGGTTTCCTCAACCGAGGGTTCACCCACCATAATCGGTTGGAAACGGCGTTCTAGGGCGGCGTCTCGCTCAATATGCTTGCGGTATTCATCCAATGTCGTCGCGCCGACACACTGGAGTTCGCCTCGCGCTAAAGCAGGTTTGAGGATATTT
>CAZNNK010001047.1:0-2512 GCA_964574085.1 uncultured Coleofasciculus sp. | reverse complement strand
ACCCAACAGAATCTAGGGCTAAGGTTCCCTACTACGAACCCAAGCTAATCTACCCAATTAGGTGTGCCACGCCAGTAGGGTGCGTTAGCAAAGCGTAACGCACCATTTATAGCTGAATTACCAGTGTTTATGGCGCTAAAGCGCAACTACGAACATTCGCTAAGAAAGCGATAAAGTATGGAATAATAAATAAGTCATCGCTGCTTCTGCTTGCATCGCCATGTCTGCTTCTACCCCAGGTCGCTACCGCAGCCGATTATTCAATCTTATCAATCATCATTCTCGCCGACTCATCGATCGCGGTGAACGGGCAATCCGACATTTGAAAGTCGCGGCTGTTTGGGGAACGCAGATTCTCCTCTATCCTATATATATGGTGGTTCAAGCCAGTCTCACGGCTGGGCGGCAACTTTCGGCAGAGGCAAAAACGGGATGGATTCGATTAAAAGCCTTGACCCAATCCCAACCGCCAGAACAACCGCCTGCTGTTGATACGCCAATTCAACGGGTTCTTAAGGAAGTCGAAATCTTACCTCTACCTGAACCATCCCAATGGAAGCGGTTACAACCTGTCGGTGATCAGGAAAGTCAAACAACATTTTCGACTAGGCGGTTGAAACCGCAGCTACACAAACAAAACCTGCCTACGCAGGTTTCCCAATCCTCACGGGTAGAGATTCAAGGCGTAGCCACCCTCCTAGCAACCCAAACCCTAGTTCTTGTTTCCGTCGCTAATGAAATTTTGGATATCCTCACCCCAGAACAACAACAAAAACTGGCGGCGAGAATAAGCTGGGAATTGGCTAACCTGTATCGTCAGTGGCGTTTAGTTGACAACGTAAAGGCTTCCAGGGTGCAACGCCAACTCAGTCACTTGGCTAAACCTTCTCTGTTTCTCCCCGTAAGACTATTCTGGCAACTCATGGCATGGGTGCAAACCAGTCCAGTTGCGATCGCGATTAATCTCTTCGGTGAGTCTACCCTAGTCCCAGTCAGGGATTCAGCCTTCTCAGAACCCGTATCTCACACCGAAATTCCCCAAAACCTTGCCTCTTCCTGGCTGGAACGATTGACACCAGGGGGAACCTTAGCCGCGATCGATGACACCATTGCCCAATGGGAATCGCACCCGTTACAGACATCGAATCACGTTGCGATCGCACTCCGTCACCGCAGCCAAAGTTTACTGCAAACGTTCAAAACCTCGTTTATCACCCCTCGACAGTCAACTGATCCAACCCAGACATCAGCATCTCATCCCTTTTGGCTGATAGGATTAATTTACGCCGCGATCAACTACTTTTTTGGTCAGCGTAGTTCTCACCCATTCCATCACCAAGACACAACCTCGGTTAATCCCACCGAGGATATTAATCAACGATTCGCTAACTCAACAACTCCCGTCACCCTTCCTGGAACAGAATTTACGTATAAGACTGAATCTGATCCATGGTTAACCTGGGATGATTTATTTGGTAATTCAGACCCCACGTTCACACCGAATTCTGCTGTTACTAGCTTTATGGGGTTGCAGGGAAACGTTCAACCAACGTTACCCCAACGTTTCCCAGGATTTACAGTCAAAAAAATGGCAATCCGGAACAACGCTATTGCTGCTATTCTCAAGCGTTTTGGTTTCTATAAACAAGCTGGAACCTTACGGGTAACCGAACCAAAAAAAACGAAAGTGCAACAACAATCTATTAGGTTTTTACAGAGTATTCAATCTAAGTTACTACGTTGGATTCCTCTGCTTAACCTAACCGAAAACGTAGACTTGAACCACAACCAACTTACTCACCCCCCAACGCAAATCGTTAACTATTTTCCTCCACTTTTCTATCCAATAGCATTACAAATTCAAGGAGTTTCTACATTAGAAAATAATTTAAAACCTGGAACAGTTGTCAAGGTATTTCAGGCGACCTTATCAGAGCAAAGTACGACAAGTTTGCCTGATTCTTTACCCTCCTATTCATCTTTGCCGTTATCTTTTCATTCTGCCTTATCTTCACCATCCGAACAACCCATTTCCTATGCCCACAACCATGATATCAAACCCACGCCCGACTGGATTGAAACGGAGGCAATTCCCACAGGATATGTTAAACATCCCTTAGAACAAATCCTAGAATGGTTAGATGTAGGAATGCTTTGGCTGGAGGAGGTAACGATTAAAGCTTGGCAATGGATGCGACAATTTTTTACCAAGGATAACGGATGATATTAAGTTAGGTTAAAGGTAGTGGGGGAGATGGAGTGATGGAGGAGTCATGTTCCAGACGTGATCCAAGAAGCGTCTGTGTGTAGGGGCGGGTTTAGGGACTAATATTGAATGTTATCCCTAGCTTGGCTGCAAAACCCGCCCGATCAAATGACGTAGCTTGCTTCTCGCGATAGCGAGTATGACAAATGACAAATATAGGGAATTAACTTTCAGTGTAATCAGTGTGACTCACCCCTCACTCCCCTACCCCAATCTCTCCAATAAATCCGTGAAATCAGTGTTTTG
>CAZNNK010001046.1:0-2512 GCA_964574085.1 uncultured Coleofasciculus sp. | reverse complement strand
GAACCCATACATAATAGGGAATTGATGGGCTGGCTAATGCGGTGCGTAATGTGAGCAACCCGGTCTTTTTCCCCTGTTCAATCAAGTGAAACAGTTCCGGAAGAGACAAATCAGATAAGTAACCTGTAATAGCCATCGTTTTAAAAGGACAGTTTAAAGAACATCAGCGTGGACTTCAATCAGGATGTGTTGAAGGTTTATCGGAAATTAACCTAATTTTATAGTTTCTTAATAATATTATAGCTTAACAATTATTCATATTAACCAATAGTCTTAATTTTTGCAGCATGATCATTCCACCCCAGTAGCAAGGGCGGCGAAGCCTACACGAAGCGAAAACATCTGGCTAGCCTACTTCTACAGGCGAACCAGATACTCACACTTACAAAAATTGAGATTTGCCTTCTATTGCTTCTGGCGTTGGCAGTAATTAAGTATAGTAATAGTATTTTGCTTTTTTATATATTTTATTTATCAATCATGAACAATTCACAAACGATTATGTTTTAACAACACAACTTAAATAATGTTCAATTAAGACAATTAAAGTATCAATAACAGAATCTTTTTCATTCGCATTTAAGCTGACAAAAGGTGGACGAGTTTTTTCATCCACAAACCCTAGAGCGATCGCGACATTTTCTTCAGACCAAGCACCTTCACAATCCCTGTGGGTCAAGCCAATTAGCATCGGAATATCCACCCGATGCTTCATAAACGCTAGCAACTTACGGGCTGAACGAAAATCGCTAGGTCGATGAGCATCCACCAGAAGAATATAAGCATGGGCTTTGCGAATCAAGATGTCCCACATAAAATCGAAGCGAGCTTGTCCCGGCGTACCATAAAGATGCAACGCCATTTCTGGGGCAAATTGTAAGCGTCCAAAGTCCATCGCTACGGTTGTTTTCTGCTTGATGTCAGTGGTTTGATCGGTGGAGACGCGATCCGTATCGACTACGGCAATCTCGCTAACTGAGCGAATGAAGGTAGACTTGCCAGCACCCACTGTACCCGTAACCACTAGACGCATAATTTCCACCGTTACTTGCTGCTCCTCAAGAAACCCAGCAAGTTTTGCATAAAGCCTTGACTAACATCAGAGCCATTCTCTTCCTTACCGCCGTGATTGGTTCCAGCCGCTACAGGCTCTAACATATCTTCTGCCATGGCTTTAGAACGAGACGCCGCCGTCATCATCGGGACTTCTTGGACTAAACCCACGCTAATCAGGCGAAATGCCGTTTGTTGAATCATTTCTATGGGCTGTTTGAGCTGAGTTGCCATTGTATTCAGAGAAATCGAGCCATTAGATCGCTGCCAAACTTGCCCTTCCAGGGAATCTAAACGCAGATGACGCTTGCCGATCACGACTCTAGACAGGGCGGAGGTTGGTTCTGGCAGTTTGTCTGCTAATAATACCCAGTCTCTTAACACTCGTAAACCCATAAGCGTAGCTTCGGTGGCGCTGAGGCTTAAGCCCGTCATTTCCGTCGTCGGCAAAGTCGCTTTAGAATCAAATTTAAATCGAGCCTCCCTCAAGCGAAATAAACCACAGACTTGCCGTAGCACTTGAGCGTGGAACAACAGTCTGAGTTGTTCCGGCTGGAGAAACGATTGAGTCTTTAAATATAAACCAATGGGAATATTGGCGGGACAACGGTTCACCTGCTCTCGCAGCACTTCCGGGCTAATCCACCCGCGTTGGACAATCATGGCGAGCAAGCACTGGTGATCCAAGCGATTGGTCACAGCGACAATGCGACCTTGGTGTAATAGTACATGACGTACCCGTTTCTCCTGATTCTCCGTCAGAAAGCGCAAGGTCAGCAATCCGGTTTTGCTGCCTTGATCTAGAAATTGAAATAGTTCGGGGAGAGAAAACTCCGACAAACAGCTTGTAATTGCCATTACTTGTTCACTACTTGCTAAAAAATTGTCAAAAAATAGGCAGACTTTAGACTTATTGTCTTAGGTTTGCAATTCCAATTGAAGAATAATCAATTGTTTGTTACTTTTCTTAGATAAATCATAAATATCTTTATGATCTATAGTAATCGTGTTATCCTAACCTTGGCAACATCAGTCAGAGTGCTAAGGGAGCAGCCAGGATAAGTTTACACTGCCTGATTCAAGATTGGGTGTTGGTTCTCAGGATTTTTTCGATTCCAAGACAGATTTGTGAGCAGCGCTTGAGTCTGCTTCACTGACTTGAGGGAGCTATAGGGATTCAATCTCTATCCCAATATGCGCTTAAACTAAAGCCCACAGGACGTTCTGGGCAAACTCATTCTTCACTTCAACTTCAGGGGATGAAAGAGAGTATCCCACCTCGTCACAGCCATGATAGAGGTAGGCGATGAATTGCGATTGCTGTCGGGTTCATGAGTTATTCGGCGATCTTTGATTGAGTATCATACGCGCCAGATATTTTCCGGATTGGATCAAGTGCCGCTTTCAACTCTGGAATGACAAGATTAATTAACAGCAACAGTACACATTGTTTCTCCGA
>CAZNNK010001045.1:134-2513 GCA_964574085.1 uncultured Coleofasciculus sp. | reverse complement strand
GGTTAAGGCTTCAAAGCCTATGTTTTCTTGTACGCCACGGGGACGTTGTTCGTCTTCAGTATTATTATTGGGGAGAAAACGATCAGGAATTCGCAAGCGTTGTAACGGTTGTCCCGTTTGGCGGTCAAATTCTTGAATAAAGGGTTCAATTCCCCGACTGGGAACCCCTTCCGTAGAAATGAATACGCCCTCTTTACCCGACAGGGCGATTCCTTCGGGGTCAATGGTTCCGGAAGGATAGGGTTTACCGTTTTCGTCTTTGAGAAAGGTGACATCCTCCACAGTGACGGATTTAATGCCAATCTCTCCGGCTGAGTCGCGGTTAATCGTCAGCGCCAGGGTGTAAAATCGGGCAGGTGCAAGATTTGACCGATCATCCGATAGCGCCAAAAAGCGATCGCGCTTTCGATCATAGCTGAGGGCGGATAAGCCACCCACGGGAGTCTCCTCAAACATCATCGGTTTGGGAAGTTGGTACTCCCCTAAAAAGTCCAAAGATAAATCCAGAAACGTTCGCTGTTCGGCGGTTCTGGCGGTTGAGGGACTACAGCTCGTCGTCAACAGAGTCAATAGCGCGATCGCCACGACGAAGAGTCGAGACAATAGGGGGCGAAATGTCTTGATTTTTAATGGATTTTGTGTTAAGCGCTGAATCATAAGAAATGTCAAACGTCTTAGGGTAAGGGGTTCCGGTAGAAACTCTATGTTGATTTTAAGCGTCAATGGTGATTACGTTGGCAGATAAGATGATAATTAGTCAGACTTAAGCTCTGAACTGAAGTACTCGAAGAGAAGCCGCTTTGCGTCTACGGGCTAAAAGCTCGCATCCCGTTCAAACGGGTTAAAAGTCTTTAAGGTAGTAAACTGTAGCTTACTTTAGCTTAAAGATAAGAAATTTATTTCCTGGCTCTACTGAAAACAGTGTTGCATCTTATACATCTTAAATTAATGAAAAAAGTTCAACTCCTCTTTTGCATCGCGACACTCTGGTTAGGGTTAAGTAGTCCAACATTAGCCCAACCCACCGAAACGAATCCACCCAATCCCCTAGAACTGGATACCACTGGCGATCCCCTGCTTCCCAATCCCCCCGTAGAACGCCCTTTAAGCCCCTTAGAACGCCGCCGACTGAGGGAAGATCTCAATCAATTAAATAATCAAGCCGCCGCCGAATTGAGGGCGGGAAATCTAGACGATGCTTTTGATATCTGGTATCGAGAAATTCGGTTACGACGAGTCTTGGGTGGACGATTAGAAGAAGTCAAAACCCTAGGGCGTGTGGGTGAAATTGCCTGGAGTCGGAATGCTAAATCTCAAGTCCAGTTAATTACCAAACGCTTAGAAACGATTCAGCAAAACGCCGAGGAAGAAGGAGAGTTAGAGCCAGAAGTTTTAGGTGCATTAGGTCAAGCCTATCGACAGGTACGAGTTCCCAGAAACGCCCTAGCTATCTATGAGCAAATTTTAGCCGATGCTCGTCAACAAGGAGATCTGGACACTCAAGCCGAAACCTTAGAAACAATCGCCCAACTCCACTTAGCGTGGTTTGACTATCCCCAAGCCGCCGTCATTTATGAAGAATTACTAGCAATAGCTCAAGCCAGGCGCGATCGCGTGGCGGAGATTAACTATTTACAAGAATTGCTCAACATTTATAAACAATCCCAGAAACCCGAAAACGCCCTGCGGATCAAGGAACGGTTAGTGGAGAGTTACCTCAACCAAGAAAACTATACTCAAATTCCCGCCCTAAAAATTGGGATGGGTGCTGACTACGAAGCCCTAGATCAACCCGAACAAGCCTCTCAAAGCTACCAGGAAGCTTATGCACTCGCTTGGTCATCACAACAGTTTGCTTATGCCAGTGATGCACTCGAAAAGTTAGCCCAACTCTATTTATCTTACGACCAACCAGACTATGCCCTCCAGGTGTACGAAACGTTGATTATTGTGGAACAACAGTCCTACAATTATTATGGCTTGATGCAGGCTTATGATCAAATGGGTCAGATTTATCTCGCCCAAAACAACTATGATCAAGCCTTGGACGCTTTTCAAAAAGGGCTAGCATTAGCCCAGTCTTTGCAGTATCAAGAAACCCATTTTGCGCGTCAAATCGAAAAAGTCAATCAGGAGGAAGCAAGCAAGCAATAAATAAATTTTAGGGGCAGGTTTAGGCATGTAGGGGCAGGTTTAGGCATGTAGGGGCAGGTTTAGGCATGTAGGGGCGGGTTTAGGAACTCAAATCAGCCATTCAGAAATAACGGAACAACAAAACCCGCCCTATCTCACCAATAACGGAACAACAAAACCCGCCCTAGCCTACCAATAACGGAACAACAAAACCCGCCCTAGCCTACCAATAACGGAACAACAAAA
>CAZNNK010001044.1:0-2524 GCA_964574085.1 uncultured Coleofasciculus sp. | reverse complement strand
GGGTAGGTTTGGCAAGTATGTCTCATCTGATTCTATGAGTTGCTAACTGCCATTTTAGAGAATCGTGGCATAGAAGTTAGACAAGTTAATCCTGCCTATACCAGCCTAATTGGTCTAGTCAAGTATGCCCGGATGTATGGGCTAGCCAGTGATGAAGCGGCGGCTTTAGCGATCGCCCGTCGTGGCATGAGATTAGGAGAAAAATTACCCGACTCCATAACCGCCTATCTATCGGTGAACGATAGCAAGCACGTATGGAGTCATTGGAACCAACTGAATAATAAGCTCAAGCGCTTGATCACAAGTAGGCACGCCTACTATGGTATCTCTAACTGGGAGTTTTTGGCTAACCCTCAACAGGGAAGCGGCAGGGCACTAAAAACAAGCGCTTGAAGAAACTTATACCGTTGAGTTTTGCTAGCGCGAGCCTACTTGTGAGTAGATGTGACTAGGTTTTTGGAAGCGGTTCTCAAATAAACTAATCCCACGACTGAGGGTCGCGGGATTAGCGTCATCTGTCATCTGTCATTTGTCCTTTGTTCATCATAGCACTTTACTGTTAATTGCTCACAGCCGCCTTTAACAGTTTTTTCGTAAATCCCCTTCCAAGAGCGCAAGCAGGGAGGGGATGTAAGCAGAAATTGAGGAACGAAATCAGGAATCGCTAGAGGAATTCCCTTTCCCGGGCTTGTCCTTACGTTGGACAGGTTTGGCTAAGGATTCTGAACGCTTGGGTGAGGTTCCTTTTCCGGTTGCTTCACCTGAACCACGACGGGGAGAACCCTTTTTCGGTCTTGACCCTTTGCGTGAGCGAGACTTCTTATTGAATCGCCTTTTGGGTGAACGCACGATACCAATATCATTGCCTTCCTCAATCATCAAGGTATTGGTATGCAGTTTGACGTGCAAATCCCAAAAGTGATTAATCACCTTTTCTCCCAGCAATCCTTTAAGCTGAAGCTTGAAAAATTTGGTTTTCTCGGAGTCTCTCCGGGGAGACTGCTTGATTTTGACAATAACGTCTTCATTCTCCCGCGACTGGTAAATGACCTGACCCCGAATGGAAAAATAACCTTCGGGTAATTCCTCGGTTGGTTCAGGTTGAGAATGATCGGGAGATGGTTGGGCTTCAGGGGTTGACTCTTCCGGGGGTGAATCCGTTGATTCTGAAGCCGTTGTTTGATCTTGATTGAGTGTTTCCGGTTCCCAAACACCAACAATTTGGACGTGTAAATTTCCGTCTTGTTGTCGGGTGCGAGGATAAACGACCCAAAGATGGGATAGCGCTAAATCGAGATGGTTTTTCACCAAACTCATGACTCGACCCAGTAAGACGGCATCAATGAGTGTACCGTCATCTGCTAGTAGAGTCCCTCTTGTCAATTGCTCTTGAGAGGGCATATATTTTCCCCGAATCAGTCCGATGGCTCGGTACTGCATAGGTTCACTGGGCGGAGGAATGGGTTGTTGTCGTTGGACATCTGATGGCATTGTCCCGGCTGAATCTGTTGTAGTAGATGAGTTAGTCACGTTTTGAGAATTGCCATTGGGTGGGGCTGAGTGTGGCGGTTGCACACTGGATACTTCTGGCAGAGTTTCACCAGAAGACGTGGGTGAGTCGGAAGACCGATTCACAGAAGGACTCATATAACCTCCTAGCGGCGGAGACACATTCCCTTGTGGGAGATTTGGACTGACTGCTTGAATTTTAGTTGGTTCAATCGGCTTACTGGGGTGGAGCAACCGCTAGAATCATGTTCCTAGCTCTGTTTCCACCGAAAAACCAGCAAACTCAGGGAACTCAATATCAGTCTGCCCATTTTACAAAATGCAGTCATAAGACAGGTACATCCGTAAAGTTTATGGAATCTTTACTCGCGATACTTTACACTCTATGCAAATTTTGGCGAGACAATAGAAGAGTGGCGACAAATCTGAGTAATCCGTTACAGAGTAGATACGAGGACGAGATATGAGTGACTCATCCATCAATTCCTTACTGGAGAACCTAAAAAACCCTGATGAAAACGTTCGCAAGCAGGCAACCGAAGAATTATGGCGTATCTGGTTCTATCAAAAGGGCATCTCCGGTATGGAACGGCTAGAGCGGACACAGATTTTATTAGAACGTGGGGACACAGCTCAAGCTGAAGCACTGCTGACCCAGATTATTAGAGAGCAACCTGATTTTGCCGAAGCGTGGAATCGACGAGCCGTTCTTTACTACCTACTTAAACAGTATCAAAAGTCAAGGGACGATTGTCAGCAGGTTGTCCGACTCAATCCCATTCATTTTGGGGCGCTGCATGGTTTGGGATTGTGCCATGCGGCGTTGGGAGACTATCAAGCGGCAATTACAGCCTTTCGCAGGGCGTTGGAGATTCAGCCCTATTCTTTAATTAATCAAAAGTTGATTCTTGAATGCACGGCGCGGTTGAGTTAGGAGGAGAGGGTGGAGATGAGGAAGATGAGGAAGATGGGGAAGATGGGGAAGATGGGGAAGATGGGGAAGATGGGGAAGATG
>CAZNNK010001043.1:0-2528 GCA_964574085.1 uncultured Coleofasciculus sp. | reverse complement strand
CGATATTTTAGGGGTTGATAATTTTGGCGATCGCGGTTTTATTATTCGGGTGTGGATTAAAACCCAACCTTTAAAACAATGGGAAGTAGCGCGAGAGTTTCGCCGTCGTCTAAAAGCAGCATTTGATCAAGCGGGAATCCTGCTTTCAGTGCCTCAGCAATCGCTCTGGTTTAATAACACCTTACCGACGCAATCGTTGTCGAATGGTCACTCGAATGGTCATAGTCACCACGACATTCAGGCAGAGTATGCGGAAATGGAATAGAGCCTCAATTCAGTGACACTGTTCACTGTCAAAATAAATTATTCATTCTTTTAGAGACGTAGCCATGCTGCGTCTTTTATTTGTTGATAAATACTATTTTTTTTAGCTAGAGTTTAGAGTATGAGAAAACTAAGTATACCCCAACTTACTCAATAAATGTGAGAACCAATACTTCTCATCAGGCAAACACTTCAATCTCTAAACTCCAGTCTTTAGTTACAATGAAAAACACACTCTCCAATATAGCTAGATGCGCTAAACGCGCTAGATGCACTAATTACCCTCTACGCGAAACGGCGACAAGCTTGTCCCTGCGGGGGGGCTGGGTTCGTGGTCGTGTCGAAAAGTTTTGAAAGAAGGTTGGTTTTCGGTGACTGTTATGGACAAAACTCACTTAAATAAAAAAGTGATAGCTAAGATAAAAATCTGTAAAGAGTTTGGCTATCGTGACGTGTTTCTTGACAAACCCGTTGAAGAAGGCACAACTGGCATAATAGTTGATTTTGGTGTTAGAAGCGGCGACCCTCGCGTGAAATGGGATACAGGGCAAAAAGGTTTTGTCTCTTGGTTTTGGATTGCTCTGGTGAGTTAGTGGTTTGAAAGGTTTGTTTTATTCGTTAAGCTAAGGCAAAAAGGCAGGTTTCAATCGCGATCTCGTCAGTTTTGTGCTTGGTCTAATAGCTCCTTTTTCTTAGTTTCGTTGTGTTCCTTGCGGGCTAATTCCTCTTATTTGTGTCCGACCACTGATCAGTAAAACTCGCCCCTACACCCCCACTTCCCAAAATCCCTCGCCATTTCAGTACAAATGTACTACAATGGAACTATCAAAGATTTTACGCCATGAACGCCTGACCCCTAAACCATTCAAGATTGTCGCCATGATTAAGCATTACATCCTCAGCATCAACCCCAACGCCGAGTACGAGTGGGAACAGCGCATCCTACGCCATCCCATCACCGCAGAACGCCCGGATTTTGCCAGTTTAATCCCCCAAGCCGTGGAGGACGAACCGGGATCGTATTTAGTCGAGGTGAATATTGAAGTCAACCTTTTAGAGAAAGCCCCAAATCCTCAGCCTCAGAGGAATTCCAAGGATGGAGCCACCAAGACAGTCAACTCCCAACCTTCGGAATGGGTAGCGTAGTCGGTTAACTGTCTAGCGGATAACCGGATAAAGGATTGTCCAGATTGATACTCTCATACAGGAAGATTGACGATGAACATGAGTCAGTACCCCGCCGCGATCGCACAAGCCGCTCAAACCGTTAATGATTTGGACTCGCAAATTCAAGCAGTACAACTTAATATTCATCGCCTAGAAGCCAGTATCGACAAGCAAATCGCCTTTGATTCTGAGTTAAAAAATGAATCACAACGCAAAGCGCGTCGATTTGAGCTACTAGAGGTGAATTTAGAATATCAGCACGCCCTTAACACCGTAATGCGGTTAACCAATCAAAAGGCGAACGCTGTGGCTAACTTGGAATACTTGCGGAATCAGTTCAGTGTTGCCAAACTAGAAGCTCGACTGGCAATCGCCCGCCAGCTTAATGGTTCAGATATTGGTGATCTGTTGCTGGGCGTGTAATAGAGCAATTGCCTTGAGGAACGCCGGACAGGTTTTCGGGCTTACTGAGAATGGTGCAAGATCTGATTATAGCTATTCCAGGCTGGGTAAGTTGCCCAAAAGAAACTATGACTATTGTGACCTCTCAAGAAATTGCCCGATTCCGTTCTCAGCTTTCCCATAACCCCGAAGCGATGCAAGCGCTGGATGCGATTGAGGATTGCGAGGGGGATTTAGAAGACGCCGCGATCGCACTCGCGATTCGAGCCGGACAACAACCCCAAAGCGACAATGCTCGATGGTTAGACGATTTAGCCAAAAAATGCCGTGCGGTTATTTGTAAGCCGGAATTTCGCCAAGATTTGCTCAATGGCTCTTATTCTCAGGTGATTGAATACTTAGCAGGGACACCCCTACTTCCGGCGATTCTAGCAACACCCGTCCTGATGTCTGCTCTCAGCCAAGGCGTGACTAACTTTTGCGAACCGATTGATGCTCACTTTGAACAGGTTTACGGCGATCGCTCTCCTTAGTCGGTGCATCCCAATCCCAGTCAACGCAACACCAGTACAGCAGTCAAGGGAGTGAGCAAACAAGTTCTGTGATATCGCGATCGCACTCCCGTCACTTTAAAATCACTAGAACACTGTGAGCTAGACCAATACTCTCCCATTTTACAGTCGGTAGTATAAAAG
>CAZNNK010001042.1:0-2530 GCA_964574085.1 uncultured Coleofasciculus sp. | reverse complement strand
CGGGTGGCAGATAGTTCTGGTCATCGATTACATTGGTTACCGTGCGGCGAAATTGATCTGCCATGTCCAAGACTTCGGCTCGGGTTACATTAACCGATCGCCGAATCGGTTGTCCATCGGCACAGATGACAATTAACTCCAAGCGATCGCTCGGTTGCGGGGTTAGCGATCGCAATAAACTGGTATTATTTGGCGTAACGTCTACATCCTCAGGCACCGCGCTAATCGTTTGTGGGGCAAATACCACATAAATCACCGCCGACTTCACCCCGGTCGCCGCTTCATTTTGACGTAAGATTTCTCGCGCTTGTTCTAAAGTAATCCCCGACCGTCTCTGGGTACCAAAATACTTTTCATAGTCTCGACTAAATAAGGTATCAATCTCCATCACCCTAGATTCTTCCTTTTCAATCGGGGATTGACTTTGATTGGCATCAGCGGTGGTTAAATCAACCGGATTCACTGGGATATCACGGGTATCATCAACGCTAATAATCCGAATATTGCCTTCCGTGTGGGTAAAGGGAAAGGATTGGAAAGGGGCAATGGTAAACTCACCACTGGTAATGGCAGCAACTGTGCCGTTAGTTGTGGCATCTCCCACATCAAAGGGGATAATTCCTCTTCCCCCATGACGAATCGTGATATCACCGCCACCATTCCCTCCCGCTGTAGAAATGCTGATTTCCCTACCATTGTGGGAAAAACTCCCCGTTGCCCGAAAGACGCGATCGCTCTCTATCTCAACATTACCCCCTCTACCATTACTTCCCCCCTGGGCGTTAATCGAACTTACCTGGATATAGTCACGGGGATCAAGCGTAACATTACCGCCATCACCGATATTGCCACTGGAATTGATTTCTCCAGCATCAATACTCACATCAGCGTTGACCACAATCTCACCACCCGTCGCCGCCGAGGAGTTTAAATTACCGCTATTCACTGCATCCTGATGGCTAGTGAGACGAATATCACCCCCAGCCGTTGTAATATTACCCGTGGTTAGAGGATTAGGGGTTGTCAGTTCAACCGCACCCCCAGAGGTTTGCACATCTTGCAGATTAATTGTGCCAGTTCCTGTAGTATGCTTCAGACTACCTGCCCTAATCAAATCATTCGCCGTGAGGTTATTAGCATTAAAAATAGTGAGATTACCCAGTGGATTCGTTTCACCAACACTATCTGTGAACCATATATTCCCCATTCCCGCCGTCAGGTTGAGATTAGCAGAACCATCGTTACCATTGAGCCTATTATTAAACTGGATATCACCGCCAGTTGTCGTCAGAAATGTATCGCCTTTGAGGATAACCGGAGCATTAAATTCAATAGAACCGTTTGCCGTTGTCACCTCACCCGCGAAATTCAGCGGATTAGCGCCATTGAGTTGAAAATTTCCGGTGAGATTAATCCTGGCTGTCGTTGGAATGTCCAGACTATCACTGAAAATAGTTAGATTGCCGATTGGGATTGTACTACCTAACGTTTCGGGTAATTGAACCGTACCCGTTTCCGCGATTAGGTTCAGGCTTTCCGTTCCATTACTACCATTAATCCGATTGGGCAAACGGATATCACCCGCACTCGTATTCAGACGACTATCACCCGTCAGCGTCACCGCACCATTTTGCTCAAATCCTCCCGTCAAGTTAATCGTAGTGGCGAGATTTAAACCCCCATTGATTGTCAGGTTATCCAGTGGGCTAATAGAACCAATGGGATTATTAAAGGTAATACTATTCGTGCCAGCCGACAATTCGAGATTATGATTTCCGTTAAGCGTGTTGTTAAACAGAATAGTGCCTGCACCACCTGTATTAAAGACAGTATCGCCAGTTAGAGTAATTGGTGCATTCAACTCCAGGCTACCATTCGTCGTTGTAATTTGACCTGCTAACTCCACCGCTTCGGTGATATTTAATTGTAATCCGCTCTCCAGGTTAAGTTCTATTGTCTCCGGGAGAGTCAGGGTACGACTAGAGATAGTGAGATTGTCAATTGATTCAAAATTAGCGGTTTCCTCGATAATTACCCCGCCGCTTAATCCCTTATGTTCAATTGTCAGATGATTGGTTTTGATCGTACCATCTAAAGTAATATTACCGCTTTGATTATGAGTTAAACCCTCACCTGTATTCAGGGTAATGTTAATATCTCCCTCGCCTGTATCCAGTGTTATTCCATTTGCCAATACGATATCAGCGTCACCCATATCTCGCTGGGCATCAACTACCCTATTTACCAGGGTTTCGTTGGCAATTAACGTTAAATCCCCGTTATCTGTCGTGATGTCCCGATTAATAAAAATACTGCGTCCGGCTTGAAACGTGAGATCCCCCCCATTCCCGCTAGGATTATTGATAATCAGGGGATTATCAAGAGTAATAGTAATATCGTTATTGGCTTGCAGTACAACGGCTGTACCCCTATTCAGGGTGCGCTGCAAAAAGGTGGAGGAGAAAGTGACTGAAGTCTCAGGAAAGCTAGCAAATGTCAGATCTGTGGGAACCCCTACTGTTACTCGACC
>CAZNNK010001041.1:0-2532 GCA_964574085.1 uncultured Coleofasciculus sp. | reverse complement strand
ACACTGAAACGTTAGTTCTCTCGTCTTGGGATGCTGAATCTGCCGCGAAAATTAGGTTGATTATGTCTAAATTTAAACGACTTCTGGCTAAATCTATCTCTGATTCTGACTCAATTCGGAGTCAAAATGCGGCAAGATTTATCGGTCATATTGCTTTAGTTAAACGAGGGGCTGAGGTATTACTTCAGCGTTTAGATAAACGGATTTTTCAACAACTGGGATTGGATGAGAATGAAGTGGAATTATTTACCAATACGGTGAGATTGGGGGCGTACTTACATGATTGGGGTAAGGCAAATCAGCATTTTCAAGAGATGGTTTATCTGCATACTGCCAAAAAATCCCAAGATCCGAAAAAACGGGACAAGCTTAAAAGATTGCGTCAATTATGGGAGAAACATCAGGGTAAACAAATGATTCGCCATGAAGTTTTAAGTGGTATCCTCGCCTTGCGTGTTCCTGAATTTCGCCATTGGTTAGACCAATGTCCCAATACTGATCTGGTGATAGCTGTTTGGGCGGCGATGGGACATCATTTGAAGATGAGTTCTGACCTGGACTTAACAATCCGTAGTGGCACCGGAAGTGGTTTATTTATTTATACCGACCACAATGATTTTAAACAAATGTTAAAAATGGGTCGGCAATTGGGACTCCCGGCTAATTTGCCTGCCGTTCCTGGAAAAGTTTGGCAGAAGGAAGAACTAGAACGAGAATTGAAAGAATTATATCAGGAATTTGACCAGATTGAACAGCAGATTATCACGGAAAACGATACCAAACGACTGAGATTTATTGCGGCGGTGAAAGCTACGGTAATCGCGGCGGATTTAGCGGGTTCGGCTTTGCCTGTTGTGGAGGAAAATATTAAAGATTGGATTGAGAAGGTTTTATCTATCAACCTATCCGAAGACGACTTGGATCAGGTTCTCAAACAACGACTGCAAGGGAAACAATTACGCCCGTTTCAACAGAAAATTGCCGCGACTCCCCATCGAATTACCTTAGTTAAAGCCGGGTGTGGTACGGGGAAAACCGTTGGGGCGTATGCATGGGCGAAAAAATGGGCAGGCGATCGCAAGTTATTTTTTGGCTATCCGACGACGGGAACCGCGACTCAGGGGTTTATTGATTACGCCCATGAGACAAAAATTGAAGCCGATTTAATGCATTCTCGCGCTGATTTAGACCGAGAGATCTTGTTTTCTGGGGATGAAGATGAAGGGATTGAGGATCGCCTAGCCGCCCTCACCGCTTGGAGACAAAAATTGATTGTTTGTACCGTAGATACGGTTTTGGGGCTAATGCAAAATAATCGGCGATCGCTGTATTCCTGGAGTGCGATCGCTCAAGCGGCTTTTGTGTTTGATGAAGTTCATGCTTATGATCATCGTTTATTTGGGGCTTTATTGCGATTTCTAGACACCTTTCGCGGCGCACCTATTCTGTTGATGAGTGCCAGTTTTACAGAGGAACAGATTAAGGCGATTCAAGGAGTGGTTGGGGAATTGGGAGAAGAAACTAAGATTATTGAAGGTCCGAAAAATTTAGAAGTTTTATCACGATATCAGATTGAGTCTATCCCATCAGCCGATCACGCTTGGCAGAAGGTGCGAGAAACCTTAACTCGTCAACACCAGAATAAGGTTTTGTGGGTGACAAATTCGGTTAACACTTGTCGGGAACTTTATTTAGAGGCAAAAGAACAGATTTCCGATTCAATCCCTGTACTCATTTATCACAGTCGCTATCGCTATTTTGACCGAGTGGAGAAACATAAAGCCGTAATCGACGCCTTTGAACGTGAGGGGGCGGTGTTAGCCATTACTACTCAAGTTTGTGAAATGTCTTTGGATTTGAGTGCGGATTTATTAGTCACCCCAATCGCCCCAGCCTCGGCGTTAATTCAGCGATTAGGGCGATTAAATCGTCGGGTGATTACTACAGCGAATCATCGGGTAAAACTGGCGTCGGGAAAAATTGCCCCAGCCTTAGTTTATCCTTGGAATGATTCACGTCCTTACTCTCAAGAGGAATTAGCAACAGGACAGCAGTTGATTAATCAATTAGCTGGAAAAGCGATTTCCCAGCAAGATTTAGCCAAGATTGTCGCCCAAATGTCTACTCCAGAACAACAGCCAAGTCAATCGGAATGGTTAGAGGGATGTTGGTGTACCCGTCCTAATTTTTTACGGGAACCGGGTTATACGATTACGGTTTTGTTAGCGGCGGATTTAGCGGATATTAAAAATGCCGCTAATCAACGTCATGATCAATCCTTTAAAAAAGAACGTCAACGGTGGACTATTCCTATTCGGATTATCGCCGGGTTTGACAAGTGGCGACGGAATGGATTTTATCCTGTTGCACCTCCCGATCAGGTGGAATACAGTTCAGAAACAGGGGCAAAATGATTTGTATGGGTATTTGTATAAGCAATGGTAGGGGTATTCGTAGGGGTGAAGATATCAACCACCAATTAACAAAATATCCAAGCATGATTTTGAATTTTCATCGTCAATTGAATCCGGG
>CAZNNK010001040.1:0-2533 GCA_964574085.1 uncultured Coleofasciculus sp. | reverse complement strand
AAAATGTGCCAGCCTATAGACCCTTTCCTCATCACTTCAAAAACACAGATTACACGGATTGAATGACACTAAAAAGAAGACTCAATCGTGAAGGACACAGATTGACACAGAGGACTTAAGAATTTCCTGACAATTCTTACATCTTCTGGCTATTGAGGACTAACACCTCTGTGAAATCAATGCAGCTAACCTCTCACCAATCTCTGGAGGCTTTAAATATAATTTAATATGTTCCCCACGAGTACCATCATTAGTATTATTTAATACATTTCGGATAATGGATTAATTACGTTGTCAATGATAAAACTCTCAGAATTTGAAGTCTCGCTAGCACTAGATTTGGGCTCACCTCCAACTCCTTTAGATTGATTAGACTTCTGACGACGGTTTCCAGAATCTGGAGCAGAATTTGAGCGTTTCCGTCCTTGAGAATTTGTTTTTTGATTACGTTCTCCAAGATCTTTTACAGACTGTGAGCGCTGCCGTCCTTGAGATTGATTGAGTTCCTGATTACTAGACTCTTGGCTAGAACTCTCAGAATTTGAAGTCTCATCTACAGAAGACCCATTTTCTTCTTCTCTTGTCGTTTGTTGCTCTGAGTCTTTTTTATCTTGAAAACTTGTGTCAGAAACAATGGATTTCTTTTCATTTGAAATACCAAAAAGCTGATTATTAACTTCTTCTATCACTTCGTTCCCCGTTCCACGGAATGCCCAACCCAGTGCTGCTAGTCGCCTATTTGCAGAACTTTTAGGTTTCTCCGCCTCTCGATCCTGCTCCGCTTGTTCAGACAAGCCTGGTATAATTTCTTGTGCTGCTTCCTGTACTGCTATCTGTAGTCCTCCAAGTCCAGTTTCCAGGGTATCCTCGAGAAATGCTTCAATAGCTTGTTGAGGGTTTTGCCTGAGGGTTTCCAGGGGATTTTCTTCTTTAGCTATATTTTTAAGGACAGACGTTGGTCCTTTAATGACAATGTTCTCGACTATATTCTGAAGCATTCGAGTTACGCCAGCTCCAGCCGGACCACTGAACAACTGATCTGGATTGCCGACCAAACCTTTTAAAATCTCTGGTGTAGCCAATACTCTCCACGGTGGAGTTGCTCCCATCATTTCCACTGCATCAATTGTGCAGTCAATAAATTCCTGTAATAACTGAGTGAAAGTAAGCTCATAATCACCAGTAATTAAGTTGTCAACAAACTTTTGAATTGCTTTTTGCGCGACTGAAACACCGAAAAATATCAAAAATACAAAGAAAGGACCTATACCAACTGTGGCAATACCGGATAAAATAGCTAAAGGCAAAGAAATCAGGAGATGAACTAACTTCCGAAGACGATTGTTATATTTTTCCTTCATATTCTTGAAGTTTTCTTGGCGCCGGCTCCACTCTTCCCGGCTCTTCCGTGCTTTTTCGACGCCTTTTTTAATCACTTGTTCGCGATTTTCTTCATCTTTTTCAGATCCCCCAGTATATCGATTTGAGCCGAGTTTGTCGGCAATTTGGGCGTGAGCGCCTTTGTATGCCCAGAGACTTTCTTTCGTCTCTATATGCTTAACCGATAAAGACTGCCACTTGATACCCCGCTTTCTCATATCTTCATCATCGAGCAGAGCCAACGCCATCAGTCGCTCCTGCATGAGGAGTAAATTTCCTTCAGCCATACCTGATTCCATGACTAATTTTTTAAATTCTGAGTCTTCAGTCATGGCTTTGGCTATCTTGCGACGTGCTTTCCCCACAATTTTTACTAATGACTTTGTTCGCTTACCTCTCAAAGTCTTGAGTCGCTTTTCAAGTCGCTTAAGAATGTCTTCATTCAGATCAATCTCGAAGGTATTAATCTTTTCATTGACTGCCTTAATTTTTTCACCTTTTTCTTCCTGATTATTATATTGTGCTTTTTCCTTCCAGAGATTGCAGAATTCTCTAAAATTTGATAAGTCTAGTAATTCCTTTCCTGAACTTTCTTCAATTATTGTCAAAATCTCATCTTCACGCTTTCTTGCCTTGTTACCACGTTTGGTGTATTTCAAGCGATATTCTATCGTTATGTCCTTACCTTTGTGAAATTGATCATAGAACTCATTCATCCGATACTGGAGGAACTTGCATGTGCGAGGACTGAGTTTCGACAAAACATTTTGTGCAAAGTGGCGCCGAGCATGATAATTTTCTCCTTGATCGGATGGCTTGCGGGGATGCTGACGTTTAGCTGCAATCTGAGCCTGCTGCAAAAGCCCCAATATCTTTCCTTCTGGTACAGTGAGCAGGTTGACATCCGTTTTGAGTTGACGACTTTCAACACCAGCTTTACTATGTTGATCAACTTTGCGATCAATCAACTGCGCCCAGTGAGCTGGACTGTCTTCTGCCTGATTCTTCGCCTTTTCAGAACGCTCTTCTCTCGTTTCGCCTGCGAGTTTTTCATCCCATTTTTCTAAGCCAAATATATCCAAAACTTTCTTCTTGTGGTGCTCGTCCAGGTTATCTTGCAACCACTCCCAAACCTCCTTATCCTCACGAACTT
>CAZNNK010001039.1:0-2542 GCA_964574085.1 uncultured Coleofasciculus sp. | reverse complement strand
CCCTAGTGATCAGGCAATTGAACTGTTTAAGCAGCGGGTTCTGCAACAGGAGACGAATACGAGTAATAGTGCCAAATTTGAAGCACTTGTGCAACAACGTAACCAACCGAGTCGCTCATTTGCCAACTTAGGTCGTCCGCCGATTATCCGCACCCAAACCTTTGAGACACTGCGACAAGTGATTCGGGATTTTGAACAGCGAAACATTGGCGCGATCGGATTTGATTCTCTGAGTAAAGTGTTAGGACAATGTTCGGTCTATCCCTTAGCCATTGTTGACGGAGAAAATGATCCGATTTCACCCTTAGTACAAGATAACCAGCAACCGATTACGCCAGACACTGACTTATGTAATGCTAAAGGCAGTTATGGAGCCAATGTTGAGGCATTTATTCGCCAAACCTATCCCTTAGCGTATCCCTTAGCGGTTATTTATCCCAGAGATAATAGTCGTCCACCCATCGGGACAAAGTTTGCTGAAATTCTCCAAACTGAAGAGGCACAGTGTTTACTGTCTAAAACCGGATTAGTGCCACTGCGACCTTATCTGGATTCTACATTCTGTACACAGGAACTAGGAAACTCGTCAACGCAGTAAATCAGCATCTCCAGGTTGAGGTAATCGGGGTTTAGCTGGGGGAGTAGGAGTGGGGGGTGGCGATGGCTGCTGACTAGGAGTTGTCATTTGGGAATCGGAACGATTGGGATTAAAAATGCTGACCAAAACCTGAATCAACTCCTCTCGCTGCTGGCGATTCAGGTTTTCTATCACCGTGCGATCGCCTGCCATCGGATTTTCCCTTAATGTGTTACTACCGGGATATTGAGATTCATCGATATACTCATTCGCCCCCAGATAGTCAGCCAGGGTCAACTTCCAATCAAATCGATAATTCGGAAGACGCCGTTTCACGTACAGGTGATAACGAATCAGACGACTTGCCAATGTACTCTCGACATTGACTTCGCCCGTTTCATTCCTGACATATTGGTTCTCTTTGGGAAAATCGGGCAACTGTTCATACACTTGACGCCACCTATCCTGCGATCGAATTAATTGGGCGCTGGCGGGTTGGGAGCCTATAATTGGCGAAACAGGGATATTCCCAATCCCTGCTTTGCCCCAGCACAAGCCGATACTCGTCACAAAGGCAAGAGTGAAAAGCACAAAGTAGCGCGTCGCCTGACTCTCCCGTCTTACTTTGATCATGGTGAATAGGGATGATGATTCTCGCGCCGCCTTTAATCCCCAATAATTTCGGGTTGGGTCAATTCATCAGACATTTCAATAATTGCCCGCAGTACTGGCTTCATCATCGGATCGTCCAGATTTTCAAAATCTTCGTAGCGACGGCGCTTTGCCCGATTTGCCACTTGCACCGTAATCCGATAGCGGTTAGAAGCGGCGGTGACTAGCTCCTCAGCCCGGTGCATGATTTGACTCGAATCAAACTGGTAACGCCGATGCAGCATAGATTTTTAGTTCCTAAAGTCGCAAGTTATCAGTCTAGCATTTATGACATCCTCACCGTCCTTCTAGGACGGTGATTCCCTGCCAGTCGAACATTGGTCAAAGCTTAGTCCTCATGGTCTTCAAATGGATCACTCAATTCAGCCGAAGGCGGACCGAACGCTGTGTAGATGGAGAAGGCAGTGACCGCGATCAGAATCACAGCGACTGAAATGCTAAGAACTATTGCAGGTTCCATTTTGGGTATCAATAGATGAGTCTTCTTCCTCTATAATATTACAGAACATTACAAAACGTGATCGAAATTAATCATAGGTGACCCATGGCACAACGGACGTGGTTAGGAGATATTCTCAAACCCCTGAACTCTGAATATGGTAAAGTGGCTCCCGGTTGGGGAACAACGCCGTTAATGGCGGTGTTCATGCTCTTATTCTTCGTTTTCTTGCTAATTATCTTGCAGCTATACAACTCTTCGCTGTTGCTTGAGAACATCAATGTGGATTGGAGAAGCCTAGGTCAATAGGTCTCTAGGTGTTGATTGTTCATGGTTCATCGCCATCAACGGCTCTCTAGTCAGGCATGAACCATGACGCTTCTCTCCCTGTTGGCTTGTCAGTGGGGAGGGGTTATCCGTACAGAGTTAGACGTTAGATTTGATACACAATAGACAAAGGTCTTGGTAGATCAGGAGGTGATGAAGTGAACGTTTTTGGTATTGGTTTACCCGAAATGGCGCTAATTTTGATTGTGGCGCTATTGGTCTTCGGACCGAAAAAGTTGCCGGAGATTGGTCGGAGTCTCGGGAAAGCCATTCGCGGTTTTCAAGATGCCTCTAGAGAATTTGAAACAGAATTTAAGCGTGAGGCTCAACAGTTAGAGCAAGCGGCGAAAACACCAGCACTGTCTGAAACTCAGCAGAAAGCCACTGCTGAAGCTGATTCCACAGATAGCAATAATCACGCCGCTACTCCGTCTCAAGCCAGCTAAAACTTATTGGGTCAGCGAACGTGAAGGCAACGGGTGAGTAGACACTAACTGCTCTCTAGAATGAAGTAATGCTTGATGACC
>CAZNNK010001038.1:0-2547 GCA_964574085.1 uncultured Coleofasciculus sp. | reverse complement strand
TATTACAGCCTCTAGCGGAAATCACCCACTGCGGTTTAATCGTATGCACTAGGTCAATGTGATACCAAGCAATTCCGGGGTCCATCGCCTGAGGCGGTAAATCCTCGATTTCATAGTCTCCTTGATGTTTTTTCTGAGAATCGGCTAGCTTCATTCGGTCAAACACTCGCCCCGCAACCGCCCCAACCTCCTGACGTTCATAGTTACGGGCGTGTGCTTGCAAATACCCAGCAGGCATTTTCACATCATCATCGATAAACACAATAATTTCACCCGTCGCCCGTCGCACAGCGTAATTTCGCGCCCCCGGTAGACTCGCCCAGTTTACTCGAAACCATTTAATTTTCTGGTCATTCGCCAGTTGTTGTAAATAAGTTTCGATTTCAGGTTTGTGGTTTTGTGTTTGATCCACCACTACAATTTCAACAGCGGGATAGTCTTGCTTGAGTACGTCTTCTAAGGTATCTCGCAAGGGTTCCTCGCGTTCATAAGTGGGAATAATGACTGAAATTAAAGGTTCATTCACGACTGTTTTTTTGAAAGGGTAATTGTTGATTGTTGATTGTTGATTGTTGATTGTTGATTGTTGATTGTTGATTGGTAATCCTCTTCCCCTGCTCCCCCTGCTCCCAGACGTAGCATGCTATCGTCTCTACATGGCTTCCCCATCACCCCATCACCCCCTCACCCCCTCACCCCATCTCCCCCTCATCCACTAAGAGGCTGCTGGGGTAGCAATTCGTGGTTTAGATACCTTTTTTTTACCGTTCTTTTGTACGTCAGATTCATCCTGTTGTTCGACAAGTTTCTGTTTTCGCAGTTCCTGTCGGTCTATATTGGGTAAGGCTAGGATTACCCCTGCAAAGAACCAGTAGTAGACTGCTACGGGGTCTGTATCCAAAGGATACCAATAGGTGTTATAACTGATAATCAAAACAAAAACCCAATAACTGGAGCCAAAACTACGTAAATTTTTGTCACGAACTGACTGTTTGGCTTTAAATGTAGTAAAGGTTAAGTGAGTCACAAACGCCAAAAACGCTAGGGTTCCGATGGTACCGATTTCAAAGATAAGTTTGGGATAATAGGTTTCAACCAGTGAAACATCCCCAAAGGTGCGAGTAGAATTCGTGGCTCGTCCTAAACCATTACCGAGCCATCCCTTGGTGTTATAAGTCGCCCATTCAAATTGCTCTTGAATGAATGCTTGCGGTGGTGAAGCCTCAGCACGACTCTTAAAACTGTCAATTCGTTCCTGAACCAGTTCTGGATTCATGGCTAAGCCAATCGCAATCAGCAAGCCGAGTCCCACCCCTATTGGAATAAACCGCTTGAGATTCGTTATCTGACCTGTCAGGAATAGTAAGAGGATCGTAATAAATGGAACCAACGCTAAAGCAATTCGTTGACCGCAGATTACCGCATTGACAAAAACCAGTGCCATACCTGCCAAACCTCCAATCCGCCACAAAAACGACGAATCGCTAAATGCGGCGGCAAAGGTTAGCGCACTATTGGCAATCAGGAACCAACCCCAGTGCCAAGGAGACACAAAGGTTCCTGGCAAGCGAATCATATTCTGTGATGGACTGTAAAGCAAAGCTCCACCAATATAACACCGAGCCTCTAAGCTGGCTTTAAATAACTCAACCCCGGAGAGATGATCCGTACCTTTACAGACACCCTGTTTGAGCATCATGTACTGCCACAGCCCCAGAAGACAGCAAATAATTGCCAGACCTAGATGCAAGCGGCTACAAAATAACAACTCTTTTTTACTTTTGAGCAAATGTTGAGCGCAAAAAATCAAGGGAACATATCCCAGGAAAATTTTCAAGCCCAAAACTCCCTGAAGAAAGGGTTGTCCCGACGCCTCACCTGTCAAATGTAAACCGTTGACAAAGAATAAAGTCAACAGAGAAAACACCAAGCAAATACTCAGTGTTGACATCAGGCTTTGGGGAACAAAGAAGGGTCTCTTTTCACGTCGGCACTGTTGGTATAAGCCAATTAGGGCAGGAAAATAAAATCCATCTTTGGCTAATTGGAGTAGGGCGCTACCGCCGAGGGTATATACAACCGTGCCGCTAAAGGGCATGTAAATGAGAAATAGCCACAGTGCCTTGCGGGGATATTTGTAGGACAGGGCAAAACAAGGTATGATTGCTCCGGCGATCACACCCATCTTTGGTTCAGTAACCACACTCGCGATCGCCCCTAGGAATATCCCTGGCAATAGCGTCATGAACAGCCATTGAATCAGTTCTTGGCGCTGCTTTTTCGCTTTACGCTGTTGGGCTAACTGCTCCTTCAAACTCAGGAGAGGAGCTTCAGACTGCTTTGACTGCTTTTTTCCTTTTTTTGAGGTTTTCGATTTTTTTGATTTTGATTTCGCTTTCGATTTCGATTTAACCATGGCAAAGCTGTCACGTTGCCCATTCCTTTCGATTGTGGCACATCCACAAGCCAGGGTGCAGGGGGGCAGAGGGAGCTGGGGGAGCCTCACAAGGGTAGGTTTTTTAAGATTGCGGTTCAGGTAAGACAAGG
>CAZNNK010001037.1:0-2558 GCA_964574085.1 uncultured Coleofasciculus sp. | reverse complement strand
ACCCTAAGGTAAAAAACCTACACCTGTCAGGCTCCCCCAGCTCCCCCAGCTCCCCCAGCTCCCCCAGCTCCCCTAGCTCCCCCAGCTCCCCCAGCTTTCCCAGCTTCCCCAGCTCCCCTAGCTCCCCCAGCTCCCCCAGCTTTCCCAGCTTCCCCTGCTCCCTCTGCTTCCCCTGCTCTCTAACCCCACCACAAGCCATATTCAGTTATACTTCAGGTTAAGTAATTGGGATTTGAATCCAGAACTCTGTTCCTTGTCCCGGTTCCGAATGACATTTAAGAATACCGCCATGTTTTTCCACCACAATCTGATGACTAATGGATAAGCCTAACCCTGTTCCCTTACCCACTGGTTTTGTGGTAAAGAAAGGATCAAATAAGCGATCGCGCACGGTTTCGCTCATTCCGGGTCCATTATCGCGAATCCGAATCACCGCTTGATTATTCTCTACAACCTCGGTGCTAATCCAAATTGTTGGATTCAGGGTTGATTGAGTCTTTTCTGTGCCACTTCTCTCGGCTTTAATTAGACCATCGAAGGCGTCAATGGCATTGCTAATAATATTCATAAAGACTTGATTCAGTTGACCTGCATAACATTCAACCTCAGGCAAGTCTCCGTATTCTTTAATCAACGTAATCCCTGGCGAATTCCCACAGGGTTTCATCCGGTTGCGGAGAATGAGTAAGGTACTATCAATGCCTTCATGAATATTAACGGCTTTCATTTCGGCTTGATCCAGCCGTGAGAAATTCCGCAAGGAAATCACGATCTCTTGAATCCGATCCGCCCCCATCTTCATCGAGGAGAGCATTTTGGGCAAGTCTTCGATCAGGAAGGATAATTCAATGTCTTCGATAAACTCTTGAATATCAGCCTGGGGATTGGGATAGGATTGTTGATAACATTCGATCAGTTGTAATAAGTCGCCAATATAGTTGGTTGTATGGCTGAGATTCCCGGTGATAAAGTTCACCGGATTATTAATTTCATGGGCGATTCCGGCTACCATTTGACCGATCGTAGACATTTTCTCGGTCTGAATTAACAGCGATTGGGTTTGCCGTAATTCGTGTAACGCTTGTTCTAATTGATTTGCCTGGGTTTGAGCCGCTTGCGCCGCCGCCCGGGTTTCGGCAAATAATTCTGCATGTTCGATCGCGATCGCCAGTTGATCCACGACAGCTTGCAGTAATTTGACTTCGCGATCGCTCCATTGGCGCGAACCCTGATAATGACTACAGATAATCGCCCCCAGTTGTCCAGTTTTGGTTTGTAGCGGTAATACTAATCCGGAGGTAATTCCCCAATCGACGAGTAGCGATCGGGTTTCGGGGGCTAAGTTTTGGGTTTGGCTGACATCATCAATTCGCAGGGGATGTAATCGGTGAATAATGTCGGCTAAGGGAGCAAGTTGTGGCGGCAGGCAGTCGCCTAGTAAACTGGGTAAATTGGGATCTCGTGCTTCGTGGGTAACGCTTAAACTGGGTTGATCGGTGTTGGATTTTAACCACAAAAAGTGACAACCGTCAACCTCCAACAATCCGCGAATTTCGGTGACGGCGATTTCCAGAATCGTATCCAATTCTAAGGAATTGCGAATTTGGCTAGCTAACTGAAACAGTAAGGCTTCCCGGCGACTGAGGAGTTCTTCGCGTACCCAAATCCGGTCAATGGCTACCGCGATCGCATTCGCGACCCATCCCAATACCCCTTGTACGATTTTAGAGAAGGGTTGGCGACTATGTAAGGCAATAAACCCAACCAGACGAGATTCGACAATTAGGGGATAAATTCCAATAAAGGTTTTGTTGGACAAGTCATGTCCTGGCGTTAAGATCGGGCGATGAATCGGCTTGAGAGTTTGGGCGACTTTGGCGATTAAACCTTGGTTGGTGAGGATGCGTTGGGGGAAAAGGTGTGTGGGTAACTGTTCACCACTATTCGCCTGCAATGCTAAGACTAAGGGAACTTGGGTCTCGTCGGTAATCCCCGCCACTGTCCAAATCCCAGCGCCCAGGGCGTTTAGATGACGTACCATGGCTTCGGTACAGCGTTTAAGGCTTTCGCCCAGACTGTCGTTTTGTCCGACAAGAACCGCGCCAATATCGGCTTCTAAGGTAGACAGACGCGATCGTTCCAGCAGACTAGCTTTGCGTTGTTTGGTATTTGTAATATCACGGGCGATCGCATGGACAACACCCGCTTCGGCTAAAGGTAAACAGTTCCAAGCCAGCCATTTATATGATCCATCTCGACATCGATAACGATGTTCAAAGTAAATATCTGATGAACTCTCTAAAAGGGTTTGCCAAGCTGTTAATGTCGCCTTGTGATCATAGGGATGGACGAAATCGAGGAAAGCTTCGGAGAGGAATTCGTCCGGGTTATACGCCAGGGTTTTTTGAAAGGCGGGATTAATGCGTTTAAACTTACCATCGAAACCAATCACCGCCATTAAATCAGGTGAGAGGCTAAAAAAGCGATCCAGTTCAATCTTGGCTTGTTTTTGTTCGGTGATATCCTTACAAATTGAGATATATTCATACGGGTTATCT
>CAZNNK010001036.1:0-2560 GCA_964574085.1 uncultured Coleofasciculus sp. | reverse complement strand
CCCCCCCCCCCCCAGGCCGTTTTATATCTGATGACGGCTTTCGAGTTCTAGTACGGTCTCGTGGGCTCGTAGTTGTGTTTAAGAGACAGATCATAGGCTGTACCGTGATCCGGAGAGGTTCGCACAAACGGTAAACCAATCGTGGTGTTAATCGCCCGGTCAAATGCCATCAGTTTAACTGGAATTAAACCTTGGTCATGATAGAGCGCCAAATATGCATCGGGGAGATTGGGGATAGCTGAATTACTATACCAAGCTTGACCGGCTTTTACCCACAGGGTATCTGGTGGTACAAATCCATCCAATTGTATCTGAGGACGTTGTTCTCGTTCCTGTTCTAGCCAGGGAATCAACCGCTCTTTTTCCTCACGCCCTAACTGTCCCTGTTCACCACTGTGGGGGTTTAACCCAGAAATGGCAATGCGAGGTGTTTCTATGCCAAAATCCAGCCGTAAGCATTCCACCAGTAAATCCAGTTTTGTTCTCATCAAGTCTGGGGTTAAGGTAGGGGGAACTTGATGCAAGGGAATATGGGTGGTGGCTAACAGGGTTCGCAATAGCCACCCGGTATGGGGCGATCGCGCCACGAATAACATCCCGAATCGTTCCACTCCAGCCGCCTGTGCTAGGACTTCGGTTTGACCCGGATAGTCATGTCCGGCGGCTTTCCACCCTGATTTGGCAATCGGTGCGGTGATAATTCCCTCAAACTCACCCGCCAAGGTTTGGGCGATCGCACTCCTCAAATACGCAAAACTGGCGTCCCCACTGGCTGCATTTCCCCGCCCCACAGTAATCTGACGTTCGGTTGAGGCGTCTAAGGGGATATCTAAAATCGATAGGTGATCCGGTTCAGCCAGAGGTATACTACTGTCTAAGGTGTGTCGCAGTTGATGATATGCCGTCTGTAATAACGAGCGACTACCAATAACCGTGATGTGAGCATCCTGAGTTATCTGCTCATCTGCCAACGCCTTCAGCACCACCTCCGGACCAATTCCAGCCGGATCACCCAAGGTAACAGCCAAGCGGGGACGTCCTTGGGGTGGGTGGTGTGGTTGTGTAAACAATCGTTTCTCAGTTTTCATTTTGGAGTTCAACCCAATCGCGATAATCTTATAACTTAGACCCTGTTTAGCGATCGCAAAAGGAGATAAAACACTATGGGCGCTGAAATTTTCAATGCTGCTGTACTATCCTTTACCCTCATTCTCGTGGGTATGGGTTTGGGATTTTTGTTACTCAAAATCCAAGGTGGTGAAGGGTAGATTTGTGTGAGGGGGAGATGGGGAGATGGGGAGATGGGGAGATGGGGAAGATGAGAGAACTTTCCTTGTCTGTGTAATCAGTGTCAATACGCTCTCACCTCCCTACCCCTATCTCACCAATAAATCCGTGAAATCAGTGTTTTGACCAATGACTAATGCCAAATTCTGATAGAATTATATAGAAATGTTAAGTTTACAGGCAAAACTTTTATAAATGAACTTGTTGGTCGTTGGTGCAACAGGCACTTTAGGAAGACAGGTGGTTCGTCGGGCGCTCGATGAAGGTCATCAGGTGCGCTGTCTGGTGCGTAGCCCCAGGAAAGCCACATTTTTGAAAGAATGGGGAGCCGAACTGGTTCAAGGGAACCTGTGTGAACCAGAGACGTTACCGCCTGCTCTGGAGGGTATGACTGCTATTATTGATGCAGCAACTTCTAGACCAACAGGTTCCCTGACGATTAAACAGGTAGACTGGGATGGCAAGGTGGCGCTGATTCAAGCGGCGGTGGCGGCGGGAGTGGAACGCTTTGTCTTTTTCTCGATTCTCAATTGTGAGAAATTCCCCAAGGTGCCGTTGATGGAGATTAAGCGGTGTACAGAACTGTTTCTGGCGGAATCGGGGTTGAACTACACGATCCTGCAACCGGCTGGGTTTATGCAAGGGTTGATTATGCAGTATGCTGTGCCAATCCTGGAAGGACAAGCGGTTTGGATTACTGGGGAAGCGGCGCCGACGGCGTACATGGATACTCAGGATATCGCTAAATTTGCTGTTCGTGCGCTTGAGGTTCCGGAAACGACAAATAAAACCTTTCCGGTTGTGGGAACACGAGCCTGGAGAGCGGATGAGATTATTAATATCTGTGAGCGATTGTCGGGGAAGGAAGCCAAAATTGCTCGACTCCCGATTAATTTCTTGCGGGCGATGCGCCAAATTACTCGATTCTTTCAGTGGGGGTGGAATATCGCCGATCGCTTGGCATTTACGGAGGTGTTAGCCACAGGGAAACCGATGACGGCTTCGATGGATGAGGTTTATCCGGTTTTTGGTCTTGATCCGGGGGAAACAACCACTTTGGAAGCTTATCTGCAAGAGTATTTTAGTCGAATTACCAAGAAGCTGAGGGAAATTGATTACGAAAAAAGCAAAGCGAAGAAGAAGAAGAAGACACCAATGAAAAAACCCTAAGCCCAGAAAATAGGTTTAAGTGTTAAGCAAAAACCCCCTCTCCCCCAGCTGACAGGTGTAGGTTTTTTATTTTAGGGTGGGGACAAGACAAGGAGGACAAGGA
>CAZNNK010001035.1:0-2565 GCA_964574085.1 uncultured Coleofasciculus sp. | reverse complement strand
ACCCTATTCGATGAACGGAACACTGGGATTCCAAGCGCGACGGGTGCAAAACTATGCCCGTCGCTTGAGCGCTGCCCTAGAATTACCCGTAGAATATGTAGATGAGCGGTTAACGTCCTTGGAAGCCGAACAGTTACTTCATGCCGAAAAGCGAT
Organism: uncultured Coleofasciculus sp.; assembly: GCA_964574085.1. Taxonomy (GTDB): domain Bacteria; phylum Cyanobacteriota; class Cyanobacteriia; order Cyanobacteriales; family Coleofasciculaceae; genus Coleofasciculus. The sequence continues at coordinate 2,410 of CAZNNK010001035.1, read as the reverse complement.
CGCCCTCTCGCCATAAAGCTCTGATTGACCGCAAAGCCGCAGCTATTATACTTCAGCAGTGGCTAGATACTCGTCGCTCAAGCCGTGAACCCGGAACCCTATAGCTGGCTTCTCCAAGAGCGAGTAGCAGGAATCAGGAAAAATGATATGATCAAAAACTGCTGGATTATACCAACGACTGTTTATCCATGGCTTTAACCCAAGAACGCAAACAAGAAATTATTGACAGCTATCAGATTCACGATACTGATACAGGTTCGGCAGATGTGCAAATTGCCATGCTCAGCGATCGCATTAGTCGCTTGAGTAAGCATCTGCAAGCCAATAAAAAGGATCATGCCTCCCGTCGGGGACTCTTAAAAATGATCGGTCAACGCAAGCGCTTGCTGAGTTATGTGCGTCAAGGCGATCCTGAACATTACCAAGCCTTGATTAAGCGCTTAGGTATTCGCGGATAGACACCAATTTAAAGCTTATGTCTGATGAACCCTCCCGCAACCCTTTACCGTTTGAGCCAAACCAAAAGCGGAAAAAAAAGTCGAAATCACCGGCAAAAGCCGGAGCCAATCAAGCGAAGGCGAAACCTGTAGCCCGTAAGGCTGAGGCGAAACCCCAAGCGAAACCTGATCAACCAACGGCTTCAGCTCCTGAGTCGATGGCTATCCCTGATCAGGTGAGTAAGCGTATGGTGCGCCGTATGGCATTACTTTGCGGGATTCCGACAGCGTTGGGGATTCTCTCTTTTGTGGTTAGCTATCTTCTGGTGGTCAATCTAGAGATCGAGTTACCCAATGTCGCCGTGGTTCTGGTGAGTATGGGATGTTTTGGCTTAGGTGTTTTGGGATTAAGCTATGGTGTTCTTTCAGCATCCTGGGAGGAAGAGAGTCCAGGAACGTTACTGGGTTGGCAGGAATTCACAACTAATCTAGGACGACTCACATCAGCATGGCGTGAGGCGAGAGAGGCTAAAAAAAGTTAGCTCTTTATCTTGAGCGAAGCGAAAGGTCAACATTCAAAACTTGTCTTCTTTCCCAATTGATAATTCAAACGTTAAACCTTAAAACTTATGATTGTAGTCATGAAAGTCGGCTCTCCAGAAGCCGAAATCGATCGCATTAGTCAGGAACTCAGCGAACAGGGTCTGACTCCGGAACCGATTGTGGGTAAACACAAGGTTGTGATTGGTCTAGTCGGTGAAACGGCGGCTTTAGACCCGCTGCAAATTCAGGAAATTAGCCCCTGGATAGAAGAAGTGCTGCGGGTTGAGAAACCCTTTAAACGAGCAAGTCGTGAGTATCGTAACTGGGAAGCTGGCGAGGTGGTGGTGTCAACACCCGATGGACCCGTTTACTTTGGGGAACATCATCCCGTGGTGCTGGTAGCCGGTCCGTGTTCGGTAGAAAACGAAGAGATGATTGTGGAAACGGCGCGTCGGGTCAAAGCGGCGGGCGCTAAATTTTTGCGGGGAGGTGCCTATAAACCTCGGACTTCGCCCTATTCCTTCCAAGGTCATGGAGAAAGTGCCTTAGGCTTACTCGCCGCCGCACGGAAGGCTTCGGGTTTGGGAATCATTACCGAAGTCATGGATACAGCCGATGTGGAGAAAATTGCCGAGGTAGCCGATGTGCTGCAAGTCGGTGCCCGGAATATGCAGAACTTCTCCCTGTTGAAAAAAGTAGGCGCACAGGATAAACCCGTGTTGTTGAAGCGGGGAATGTCGGCAACCATTGATGAATGGTTAATGGCGGCGGAGTATGTTTTAGCTGGCGGGAATCCTAATGTGATTCTGTGTGAACGGGGTGTCCGGGGGTTTGACCGGAAATATGCCCGGAATACCCTAGATTTATCGGTGTTACCCGTATTGCGATCACTCACCCATTTGCCGATCATGATTGACCCCAGTCATGGTACGGGTTGGTTTGAGTATGTACCCTCAATGGCAAAAGCCGCGATCGCAGCCGGGACGGATTCGTTGATGATTGAGGTACACCCCAATCCAGCTAAAGCGTTATCCGATGGACCCCAATCCCTGACACCCGATCACTTTGATAGCTTAGTTCAGGAAATGGCAGTGATTGGTAAAGCTGTTGGACGTTGGCACGAACCCGTGATGGCAATGGTCTAATTCTCCTAGAACATCAATAATATCGTAGGGGCACGGCAATGCCGTGCCCTTGTTATTTTAGGGCTTGCTGCACACCCCTCTAACCCTTATCTATCAAGAGTTAGAGGAGGTTTAAATCCGAATATAAGTGCAATACATCCCTCCTGGATGGGTGAAAAGCTTGCACTTATAGCGAGACGAAAAGCACTACTGTTTACCTCATCTCCCCCTCGCCCTCTCACCCCCTCACCCCCTCCTGACAGGTGTAGGTTTTTTACCTTAGGGTGGGGACAAGACAAGGAGGAC
>CAZNNK010001034.1:0-2566 GCA_964574085.1 uncultured Coleofasciculus sp. | reverse complement strand
CGACATCCCCATCCATATTGCTAGAGGTTTGACTTTCCCCGTCTGAGATATCCCACTCTTCACCCAATTCTGGGAGTTCGGGGGTATCAATATCCATTGTCGCTAAGTCGGGTGTCTCATCGATGCCATCCACTAAACCACTAGGAGTGTACATGGGTTCGAGGATAAAGGCTTGTAGCAATACTGGAGACTTGTCATCCTGGGATTGGTGATGGGGTGGTGATTTTGACCCGAATAAACCATTCCAAAAACTCGTCAGCCATCGGAAAAGACGATTGTGCCGCGCCTTGGTGCTGGATGCTGGAGACGGTACAGTGGCTGTTGGTTTGCTTGTCGATACCTCTAAACGGTTCATAGAATTCGTTTCCTTAAAATTATGATCTAGAACTATGTCCATTAAAAAGGGGTTTCTTGGCGCAGAACCCCCCGTTAGGTATCAACTTCAATCGGGTTATTGCTATCAAAAGCTATCAAAAGCTATCAAAAGCTATCAGAAGACAATTACCCCCTTTTTGCCACGGGGATTGAAATCGCTGCTACACAAACCAAGTCCGCAAGGTAAGGACTGAATGATAACGGGGGTGGGGATGATTAATTTTGATTTGCGTGATAAGGTTTCAACAAAACCCGCCCGGAGTCAAAATGGAGGTGTGTTTTAGGCGATCGCTTCTGCGCTTATTTTGAACTATTGCCTTAGCTTGTATGATTGATTGTATTCCCATCATGTCTATCATTATCTCTGGCAAACTGGTATAAGGGCACGACAGTGTCGTGCCCCTACGAACAGGAATTTTTTTGCTGGCAATCTATCGATGAATTTTTCCAACTATATTAACAGATTGTGCGTAGGGGCGCACCGACGTGCGCCCTATTCCCAACCTGCGCCCTATTCCCAACCTGCGCCCTATTCCCAACCTGCGCCCTATTCCCAACCTGCGCCCTATCCCTGTCTTCTATGTTTCTGCGCTCAATTCTCGCGACTTTTGCCTCACCATACCCGCAATTACGGCTTGTTGTAATTTCATAAAGGCGTTGATATCTTCTAACCCATATTTTGTGGTTTGTAGTAATTGCCGGAGTTGGTCTTCTGCTTCAACGCTAAGATAACCATTGGTGAGCGCTTGTTGGACAATTTGCCGAATTAAAATCATGGTCTTTATCCCTCCTTGGAAACAGTCATGAACGACGGGTAGTAGAGACGTTGCATGCAACATCTCTACAATTTGTTTACATCCGACGACGCTTGCGGATTTGATTGGCAAACATAAAGCCTATGGTGACTAACCCAAAAACTGTACCCGGTTCAGGTACAGATTCACAGTAATCCCGTTCGCAAATACCGGATTTGTCAAATTTAAAGGCAATATTGTGGTTGCCATCAAACTGATTTAAGTCGTAACCTGCCGTTATTAAATCAGAATCACTCAGATACATAATATCGGCAATAAACTCTCCCGATGCAATAGAGTTGAGACTTTGAGCCTGATCAAAATAGGTTGTTGTGGCAGGTAAATCCCCGAAACTGGGTTCACATAAACCGGGAATACAGTCTCGGGTAACCACAGCATTATTATAGGCTGTTATACTGCCAAAACCATTGTTTTCTCCTGTAACACTTTTGGCGGTGACATCAGCGTATAAACCCACTTTGGGTGCGCCGGAATCACTGTTGGGGGAGAAACGAACGGCAAATAAATCACCAGCGTCGCTAGCGGTGGTAAAGTCTTGATCAGTCAAGTTGATGAATAAATCACCCCACCCCGTATTCCCGTCATCTGCATCAGTTCCCTCTACACCGGTTAAAGGCATATTGCCATTGAGGACAACCAAAATGCTATCAACGGTTTCCTTGACAGACATCCCGTAGAGTTCATAGCGGTTATCTTTGCCGCCAATAATATCGCCATCAACGCCATCATTGGGGGAATCTTGACTATGATCCCAGGGGGCGTCATCACTAGGTTTGGGTCTGGGTTTTTTGTCCGGAACAAGTGCGCCGCCATCGTTGAGACATTCTTCAAAGACATTTATAGTAGAGCCTTCATTTAAGGCTCGTAATGTGGCAGCTTGGGCGGCTTCTCCTGTGGTAAAAATTAAGCCGATTGCAGCGGTTAAACTAATCAGTTTTGTGCCAATTAATAATGTGTTACGATTAGACATGGTTTTCTCCTTAAACTGGTATGTAGTCAGGGAACCTTAGCCCTAAATTCTGTTGGGTTTCATGGCGGGGCTGTAGTCAGAGCTTTAGCCTATCAACGCACGTCGGTTAATCCTTTGGAACGAAACCAAAATCGGGTTAGCTTGGATATTGTCTGCTTTCTGTAATATGCTCCTAGCTAACCGGGTGCGTTACGCTTCGCTCTCCTCACCCTACGACTAGAATACTGCCTAGTGTACAGGGGTTGGCGTTTTCTTTGTAAACCGATACAAACTCAGGTTCGTCATTTGTCATTTGTCCTTGGAAAATACAGAATCCGGCGTGATTAGGCTTGCCGAACTCCAATTCGTTGATTTTCAGACTACTCTTATTAAAGGGCAAATTTACCTGCCTTAACCCCCCGCAACC
>CAZNNK010001033.1:0-2568 GCA_964574085.1 uncultured Coleofasciculus sp. | reverse complement strand
TAGAGCGTCACCTTGCCAAGGTGAATGTCGCGCGTTCGAATCGCGTTACCCGCTTACCTAAAGGGCGGAGCTTTAGAAGCTTCGCTTACTGCATATAGCGTGTTGCCTGTAAATTGTCGATGCCCAGTCAAAAATTGGTGAAGGGAAAGGAAAGCGCTAATATAAGAGCATGGGCGTCTCCAAGGAAATTTCTGTTGGGAATTTGTGGGGATACGTTTAAGCTAAAGTAATTCACTATGCCACTTTATTGTGTAATCAGGAACACTCAATCATCAACGTAATCTTGGTTTTGAATAGCGCTTGTGCCACCTCAGAAAGCTCAAAAGATAGATTTAAGTAAGGAGTATCCCTGCCCGTGTCGGCGGCGGGGATGTTTAGTGCCGATTACCCTGACGGACGCTTTTGGCTGTAATCGCTGTCAGCAGATTTTCGTTCTTGAAGAAAATGGGCTTATAATCGAGCAATTATCGACAACTTATCCCTACAAAAAAACGTGGCGTTGGACAGGTCATCGCTGGGTAAGTACCCAGGGGAATCTTGGGGAAAGCTACTTACCTGTAGCCCTCTTAATCGTGCTGGTGTTGCTGATTGTCTGGTTACCCCTAGCCCTGCAATCTCCAACCGGTCCTTCGATCATTCTCTGGGCATTACTGGCAGTGATTTTAGCCGTGTTGCCAGCGCTAATGGTTTGGTTAGCTTATCGGCGTTCGTAAATGATGGATATGGAAGCCTCTGATCCTACACCTAAGCCCAACAGTGTAATGATCCGGGCTTACCGGGCATCTGTGGCTTTAGCAACAACTAAAGGCGTTGATCGGTCTCGTGGCGTTCAAGCGATGGTAAAAGCCCTGCAAAATGCGTTTGATGATATCTTGGATGCCAATACCATGGACTTGGAAGCTAGTCGAGAAATGGCAGTTCCTGAGTTGGTATTAGACTGGCTGAAGCTGACGCCAGAACGACTCCAGATTGCGATTGGGATTTTGCAGCGGATTGGGGAATTATCTGATCCGATTCGTCGGGTGATGAATGCCTCGTATCAACTTGACCATTCTCAAACCTATTGTCAAATGATGCCGTTGGGTGTCATTGCCTTAGTTTATGAGGCGTTTCCTGAGTTAGGGGCGATCGCGGCGGGTTTTTGTATTAAAACGGGGAATAGTCTGATATTAAAAGGAACCAGCGAAGCCAGTCAATCCAATCAAGTCATTGCCGAAGCGTTACAGACTGCCCTAGATGACGTGGGTTTGCCCTCCGGCTGTTTGGAATTGTTCCCGTCTGAACAGGGGGCTTCGATTCGAGATTTAGTTACACGGGATGACTATTTAAACTTGGTGATTCCTTATGGGCGTCCGACGTTAGTGCAGCAAGTTTTGCAACAAGCCACAGTCCCCGTTTTAAGATCAGCGATGGGGAACTGCTATCTCTATTGGTCGGCTTCAGGGACGTGGGATGGAGTGCGATCGATTATTTTAGACAGTCATGCCAGTATACCTGATCCCGTGAATGCGATTGAAAAAGTCTTGATCCATCGCAATCAAAAGCCATCCTCGTTAATGAATCTCTGTAAGAGTTTAAGTGACAAGGGCTTCAAACTCAAAGCCGATGCCGAGTTGGTGGCAAAGTTTCCCGATCAATTAACTCTAGCGTCTGAATCAGAATGGAGTCAACCGTATTTAGATAAAGTCGTCGCCTTCAAATTAGTCGATAACACCGAAGACGCGATCGCTTGGATTAATCAATACAGTAGCCGCCACGCTGACTGTGTAGTGACTGAATCTTACCTGGAAAGTCGCCAATTTTCCCTCAAAGTTGATAGTGCTTCGATTTATCTTAATTCCTCACCGAGATTCTCCCGCAATCCTGAACGTGGGGACTCGGTGTTTCTGGGGATGTCCAATCAGAAAGGGTATCGTCGCGGGATGATTACTCTGGAGACGTTAACCACACTCAAACAAGTGGTTCAGGGGAATGGGCAGTTTTAGTTATTAGTCATTGTTTGTAGTAAGCACTTTAGTGCTTTAACGCATAGCTAGAGAGAGCCTTGCCTCTGAAGGGGTGACAAGCAGCTACTGAAGTTCCCCTTTGACAAATCGCTACACTGTATGCCTATCCAGACTTAGGGCGATTTCACTTTCGGCTTCACTGGGTACATATTAGGCTGACACCCAACAAATCTAAAGCCTTCCTTTGTACCGGAGTCGGTTCGGTTACCTTGTCAAAGTCGAAATTTACACCTGGGATATTAGACTGAATTCGATTGTTAACAATCGTGCCTAAATCAGCCAATAAGGTTTGAAAGCTATGCACGGGTAAGTTATCAGCTGTCCGCTTCTTTTGGGCTTTAGAAGAAGCCGAATCGCTCTTCGTCGAATGGTTCACAATTCCTTCGCGTAACTCAAGGGCATTATCCCAATCATCTTCATCGAAAAGAATTGGGGCTAAACATCGGCGCATGTGCCATTCCACATAGTACGCCAACATACATAAGAATACATGGGCTTTAACTCTATCACTGTTGCGATGATAGATAGGACGCACCTTTAAGTCAATGGTTTTGTAGCTGCG
>CAZNNK010001032.1:0-2569 GCA_964574085.1 uncultured Coleofasciculus sp. | reverse complement strand
TTCCCGTTCTGGGCAGAACGTCCTACGAGGACTACACTATCAGATCCAGCAATCTCAGGGTAAGCTGGTGCGCGTGGTTGTTGGGGAAATACTCGACGTAGCCGTGGATATCCGCAAAAGTTCTCCTACTTTTGGACAATGGGTAAGCTGTCTCTTGAGTGCTGACAATAAGCGCCAGCTTTGGATACCCGAAGGATTTGCCCATGGATTTTACGTGGTGTCACAAATAGCTGAGGTATTGTACAAAACCACGGATTACTACGCCCCACAGCACGAGCGAACCCTACTCTGGAATGATCCCGACTTGGCAATTGACTGGCAACTCACCACTGAGCCAATATTATCGGCAAAAGATCAAGCCGGTCAACCTTTGAAAACAGCAGAGGTTTACCCATGACACGCATCTTACTCACCGGTATCGCTGGACAACTGGGGAGTGAACTCCAACACACCCTGGTTCCCTTGGGAGAGGTGATTGGTGTTGACCGCCAGGGGTTGGATTTGACGCAACCGGATCAAATCCGTCAGGTTATTCGGGAGATTAAGCCTAACTTGATTGTAAATGCCGCTGCTTACACCGCCGTAGACAAAGCTGAAAGCGAACCTGAACTGGCAAATGCGATTAATGGTACAGCTCCCACGATTATGGCAGAAACCGCCCAAGAGTTGGGATCTGGTTTAATTCACGTTTCTACCGATTATGTCTTTGATGGGCGGAAAAATACACCCTATACTGAAGCGGATACACCCAATCCCTTAAACGCCTATGGGAAATCGAAGCTATTAGGAGAAACCGGAGTACAACAGGCGTGCGATCGCGCTGTTATCATTAGAACAGCTTGGGTGTATGGGGTTCACGGGAAAGGTAACTTCGTTAAGACCATGTTAAGAGTCGGGGAACAACGGGAAGAACTGCGAGTGGTTGTGGATCAAGTGGGGACACCAACCTGGACAGGGGACTTAGCCCGTGCGATCGCGCAGTTGGTTCCCCACGTCAACTCTGAGTCTCTGACAGGTATCTATCACTATACCAATAGTGGTGCGATTAGTTGGTATGATTTTGCCGTAGCTATTTTTGAGGAAGCCCGACAACTAGGGTTTCCCTTAAACGTAGAGCAAGTTGTGCCGATTAATACCTCAGAATATCCCATACCCACCCCCCGTCCAGCTTATACCGTACTCTCTAGCAATAAAATATCCGCTGTTTTAGGGACTCATCCCCCCCATTGGCGCACAGCACTGCGATCAATGCTAAAACAACTCTATGCTCAAAAACGATGAAAGCACTGATTCTTTCCGGCGGAAAAGGAACGCGACTACGCCCCCTAACCTATACCGGGGCAAAACAACTCGTACCTGTTGCAAATAAACCCATTTTGTGGTATGGAATTGAGGCGATTGTCGCCGCAGGGATTACCGATATCGGAATTATTATCAGTCCAGAAACCGGAGAGGAAGTGAAGACCAAAACCGGAACAGGCGATCGCTTTGGGGCTAAGATTACGTATATCCTCCAGGATAAACCAGCGGGATTGGCTCATGCAGTTAAAATTGCTCAGCCGTTTCTAGAGGATTCGCCCTTTCTAATGTATCTGGGTGATAACCTAGTACAAAGTGACTTGAGCCTATTTATCGAACGGTTTCAACAGCGAAATCTAGATGCCCTCACCCTGCTGTGTTCCGTTCCGAATCCCACCGCGTTTGGCGTGGCGAAGGTGGATGAGGAAGGGCGAGTCTTGCAGTTGGTGGAAAAGCCCAAAGTGCCGCCCTCGAATCTGGCACTGGTGGGGATTTATCTATTTTCTAACACAGTTCACCAGGCGATCGCGAATATTCAACCCGCGGCGAGAGCGTTACTGGAAATTACCGATGCGATTCAATATCTGATTGACCAACCCAAGCAGGTGGAATCCTTCCAGTTAAAAGGCTGGTGGCTGGATACAGGGAAAAAGGATGACCTATTGGAAGCGAATCGGGTGATTTTGGATACCCTGTTAGAAACCGCTGTTCAGGGTGAAGTTGATGAAACTAGTCAGGTGATTGGGCGGGTCAAGATTGGTCAGGGTTCCCAGGTGGTCAACTGTACGATTCGGGGACCCGTGACAATTGGCAGCAATTGCCATCTAGAAAATTGTTTTATCGGTCCCTATAGTAGTGTAGCTGATCAGGTTACGCTGGTTGATACCGACTTAGAGCATAGTGTGATTTTACAGGGGGCGAAGGTGATTGGCGTGCAGCAGCGGATAGTGGATAGTGTGATTGGACAACGGGCAAAGTTGAGTGTAGCACCACGGCGTCCCAAGGCGTTGCGGTTTATGATTGGCGATGACTCGCAAATTGAGCTAGTTTGAGCCTCAATTGAGTTTATGCCTATTGCTTGTCACTCCATCAGCGTGATAGGATTGGAGAAAAAATAATAGATACTCCTATTCTTATGACTATAGTTTATCTTCATATTGGTACACCCAAAACCGGATCAAGTAGTCTACAAGGGTTCCTATTTAGCCACAGAGACAAACTTTTAAGGCAAGGTGTTTTATATCCCCAAAGTGGTATACCTGATAGAGGG
>CAZNNK010001031.1:0-2569 GCA_964574085.1 uncultured Coleofasciculus sp. | reverse complement strand
CCCAAGCCCCAGCCCCAGCCCCAGTCCAACTGAGACAACTACGGAGTGATGTAACTATGACTTATGCTGATCCAGATTTTATCCCTGTTGAAGAGCAGGAGGAAGAACCCAATTATCCGGTGGCGTTTGGGATTACCTTCACGCCAAAAGTTGGGGGAATTGTCTTGGCTATTTTAGGACTTGGTGGGGCAGCTTATCTCGCCTGGAAAGTTGTGCAGCCTGCCTGGAATGAACACCAAGAGTTAAGGGCGCAGCGCCAAGAAAAAGAGGGTCAACTCCAAGATCCCCAAGAAATTCAGCAGCAGATTCAACAGAAACAACAGGAATTGGATCAGGTCAAGCAGCAAAATCAAACGGTGATTGGTTTATTTGCGGATGAAGAATCGGTAGATACCTTGCTGCTAGACGTGAATCGGTTTGTCAAAGACCGAGAAGGGACGTTGACGAGTTATGAACCTGTTGAGGTTAATGAAGAAGAAAGCAATATCGTTACCGATGGTTCCCTAGGAGCCGCCGTGAATGGCAAACTCAGACGCCAAAGCTTCAATTTAGAGATGGAGGGAACCTTTGACCAAATCCAGTCCATTTTACGGAGTATCGAGCGACTGCAAACCCTAGTCGTGGTGAAAGAGTTGACGACTGATATCACCACACCGCAAGGGCTATTGGTTGATGACAAAGGTAACGTGATATCAAAGTTTGTTGAGAAAGACGACGAAATCATCCCTGATGCTCAACCAACTCTGACAACAAGCTATAGACTGGATGTGTTGATGCCCTTGAGTGAGGAACAAAAGCAGGCAGAAGCAGAAGCAGAAGCAGAAGCAGAAGCAGAAGCCGCCGCCGAAGAAGAGGCTCAGGAATAGGGTAGAAGAGCTGGGGGAGCAATGTAGAGACGCGCCATGGCGCGTCTGGGAGCTGGGGGAAGAAAATCTGAACCCAGATTAATTAATTTATCCCCAAGATCATTATGATTAAGGTGGTTTAGAGGTCATAAGTGAGGAGTGAATTGTGAGACAGGAGCAACTGTTAAGTGGAATCGCGATCGCGACTGCCGTCTCCGTATCCATAACCGAACCCGTCTGGGCGGCGACGGCTCAAGTTACCGCCGTCCGACTTAATCCCAGAGGCAGTAGTTTAGAACTGATTCTGGAAACCCAAGCTGGGGATCAGCGCCCCCAAGTTTTCCCGGTGAACCGGGGTAAGGATTGGGTGGCTGATATTGTCAATGCTCGATTGAATTTGCGGGAAGGCAATAGCTTTCGCCAAGACAACCCCATGCCCGGTATTGCCGCCGTTACGGTGAGTCAAATCGAACCCAATAGCATTCGGGTAACCGTAAGTGGGGCAGAAAGTCCACCGGAAGGTCAAATTCTTCAGCAAGAATCTCAGGCAATTACCCTCGGAATTAGTCCTGCTCCCAGCAATCAAGCGGCTGTTTCGATTCCGGTTTCCTCGCCCTCTGGGGAATCAGCGTCCATGACTCCACCAACGCTACCCTCCTCATCCACTCAACCGAATAGCGCTAGGACTCGAGACAATGTGAGTATTCCCCAACTGGGAGGCACAAGTGCCGGGAGGCAGGGAACAGAGGCAATTAACGCCGCTTCGAGTCCTATTGCCACTCAATCTGAGATTACCGCTCCAGCTAATATAAATCTTAATCCAGCAGTAGAAAATCAAGAGAACCTTTCTATTCCAGTTGTTCCGTCACCAGAAGAATCAGTCTCAACCGCCCCGAATCTACCCAATCCAGCGACAAATCGATCCACCTCAGAGTTCTCATCTGCCACCACTCCCCAGCGTTCTAGTTCACCCCAAGTTGTTGCTCAAACCCCGACACCGGACTCTCCTGAACCCACTCAAGCCCAACCCACTCCAGTCGTTCCAGCTCCCTCACCCGATGTTTTAGTTCCCGATCCTCAAATTACCATCGATGGGGTTCCAGCTGCACCCGCCGGTGCGGTACAACCTGTAGCCCCTGCACCACCATTTTTACCCAGGGCGGTTGCGCCACCTGTAGGAGATATCGCGGTGTCTAATATTAATGCCGCCGCCAGCGAGATTGACTTGGGAACAGCCGCCGTGGTGCCTCGCCTATCCTTACGAGAAGCCCCTGTCCGAGAAGTATTGGCACTCTTGGCGCGATCAGCTGGATTGAACCTTGCCTTTGCTGGAGCAGATGGTGAAGGAGAGGCGGCTCAAGAAACGATTTCCCTGGATTTGGAAAACGAACCGGTTCAAGATGTGTTTAACTACGTTCTCCAACTCTCTGGACTTCAGGCAAATCGCCGGGGACGCACTATATTTGTTGGTTCTCGACTACCCCAAGCGGCACGTAATCTGATTAGCCGCACCTTACGGCTGAATCAAGTCAGTGCAGCAGCAGCATCAGCTTTCCTGAGTGCCCAAGGCGCAGAAACTCAACGAGTCGTGGAAGAGGTTCAACTTGAGACTTTTGGAGAAGGAGGTGCCGCCAGAACCGTGGAAACCCGACAAACTAATATTGAACCCTTATCTGCGACAGAAGGAGAAGGTCCTTTACTCCTGAGAGGGTTATCGGTCATCA
>CAZNNK010001030.1:0-2570 GCA_964574085.1 uncultured Coleofasciculus sp. | reverse complement strand
CCCATCAGTATTCCAGTCACCACTGGTAACACCATCCAGTTTATAGGCACTGAAGGAATTACCGCCCTTGAGGGCAACCATTATATTAGTTGTACTAAAATCGATGCCTGTAAGACTCCAACCTCCTGATGTACCGCCACCAGTAACATTCAAGCCACCATTAGTGCCACTATCACTATCTACTTTAAATAGTTCTGACCATCCATTGACATTAAATAGACCATCTAGGTATTGGACTTGATTAGAATCATTACCAGAAAAAGTACCTTCACAAGCTACAGAGCCACTTAGGTCTGAAATGTCACACGAAGAATTTGCTAAACGTGTCAAGGCGGCTTGAGCAGGAGAGAAAGCTGAAGATGCAACAGCGATTCCAGCAGCGGCTAAAACAGAGGGAACAAGAGAAGAGAATTTCATGTCAGTACTCCTTAGGACTAGATAACTCAATTGCTGAAGCGTTTGGACTGATTGGCTTCGGCGTGTTTGCTTTTCTATATTCACACTATAAGGGACTTCACTTAGGGGTTGGGTAAAGTGGCAATGAAGAATCAGTAGAATTGTGTAAGCTTTCTATAAAGATTAATCCAAATAAAGCCAAAGCCTTTTTTGGATAAGGGTTTTAGAGGTTTTGCCAATCTCCTGAATTTCTACCATTGTGAGGAAAAATGACCATAAATAAGAAGCCCAGAATGCTTTTTTGACCAAGGAAGACTAAACTGTTCGGCATTTACCTTAATGGCAATAATGACGAAATCCTTGTAGTGCGAGCATCTTGCTCGCTACTAATATCCGCATCTTGCTCGCTACTAATATCCGCATCTTGCTCGCTACTAATATCCAATTTAAACGCATAACAGCTTACCTCTACTCAATTTCAATACGTGACTTATGAGGGGTTGAGTCTAGAGCTTCAACGAGAAGCGATTTCGATTCCTACAGCTTTTGGTTTAATATCATGTCCGGTGGAATACTTACACTATAGGTGGAGACAAAGCAGAGGGCAGAGGGCAGAAGGCATAAGGGAAGGAGGAAGGTTGCAAGGTACAAGGGAATAATGACTGTTTAGGCGAACATGATATAACTTGCAATCCATTCTAAGCTGAAACCAGAAACCCGCAAAAATAGCGAGCGAGACGCTCGCACTACTGTTTTCTCCTGTCTCTTCCTCCCACCCTACAAACTAAAATATCCAGCTCAATACAGAATATTCATCAATTGGAACGTTTAGTAGAAGTCGTTCTGGATGTGGAATCCTTCGAGCAATTCATCAAGCAGTTATCTTAATAACGTTCTATAAAAACCAATGACGAATGACAAAAAATTACCCCCTCTGCTAGACAAACAGAAGGAGTTTTCTCTACTTATAGAGCAACTCTAATTGTGCGCGATGAGACTAAGCTTTGTTGTTTTTGTTCTTTTTGGACTGTTCGCGCTTGAGCAAGCCACCGATTCCCAGAGCAGTAGCGGAACCTAAGATGGTGAGGGGTTCGGGAACAGGTTCAGCCTCATACACTGTAAAGTGAGATAAGCCAGGACCCGGCTCACCGTTACCTTTTTCAAGACCCAAAGTATTCCAGTCACCACTAGTCGCACCATTCAGTTCATAAGCACTAAAGGAATTACCACCTTTGAGGACAACCATGAGATTGGATGTATCTACACCTGTCAGAGTCCAACCTCCTGATGTGCCGCCACCAGTAACTGTCAAGTCACCATCAGAGCCACTATCACTATCTACTTTAAATAGCTCTGACCATGCATCAACACCAAAGAGACCACTTAGGTCTTGATTAGCATCATTACCAGCAAAAGCACCTTCACAAGCTACAGATCCAGTTAAGTTTGAGGTGCTACATTGAGTTCCTAAAGATGTTCAGGCAGCTTCAGCAGGAGCGAAGGCTGAGGAGGCAACGGCAACACCAGCAGCGGCTACAACTGAGGGGACGAGAGAAGAAAATTTCATGTAAGTACTCCTTAGGACTAGTTAACTCAATTTAAGAGCTATATGATTGCAAGATGTGAGCAAATTCCTTGAATTCTTTGCCAGATATGGCGTTGAGCTTCATTGAATTTGCTCTATAGTTAAATATAAAGTAACGTTCGATATATGTCTGTAAAGCTTCGATGAAGATATCCGTAAATTCTTTGATTAATGTTTAAAGTTTTGATGAAGATGTCGGAGATTCCCGTGAAAATACGGTAAAAATGGCGACATTATTCCGGCTGAAAACCAGGTATAGTGAGGTTTTGATTATTAGACGCTGCTGAATAAGTGTTGTGGTGGGGTGGGGTGTTGTGGTGGGAGAAGAGGAAAAAGGCAGGAGGGAACAGTAGTGTGAGCGTCTCGCTCGCTATTGGGTCAGGTGTTACGTCCGAAGACTCCAGGGCAGAAGGCTATGAGGAACATAAGGTATGCTGCTTTTAGGGAGCTTGTTAACTGGTTAGTTAGGGCTTGCCGCACAAAGCCAAAACCGCAAAACCCATCAATACTTTGAGCTTTATTGACACAGGGTTAGATTCAAGGAAATCGGGTAGCATCCTTCATAAGTATGGCATCACCTTGCTCAGGA
>CAZNNK010001029.1:0-2573 GCA_964574085.1 uncultured Coleofasciculus sp. | reverse complement strand
CTTCTAGATCCCGTAGGATTTTACAGCGAGCAATAGGCTGGGAGTCCATCTGGGTAATCGCAATTGCCCCATCCATGCGCTGATTTTGGACTTTCACCCACTCACCCTTAATCCGGACTTCTGTGGGGTAAATCGTGGAGACATAAAAGTCATCCGGCGCTACACCCAATTGAATCACGGGTTCGAGGTTCGCGTCACAAACCTCTTGAGTGGGAGTAACAGCACCCAACTCAATCAGTTGGCTCATCACCTCTTCCATCACATCATGGGAAGGTGCAGAGACGCGAATCTCAGCGCTGGAGGTACTTTGCCGTTGGACGCCCAAGTCGAAGTTGAGAACCTGGAAACTACCGCCGGTTTCCACAATCAGATCTAACGCCCGACTGATCAGTCCAGAGTCTAACAAATGTCCTTCCAGGCGAATCGTGCGACTTTCGACGGGGACATTCGCATGGATTTCAGTACGCACGGGTTCCGTTACCCGCAGGGTCAAGCATTTCGCCGCGCCACCAGCTTTGAGGAATTCCGTCAGGGGGGTTTCAACCACTCTAAACCCTGCCTCAGCCAACCGTTGCTTCAGGCGATCGCTGGCTTTGTTCATCACCACAACGTCGTCAACATTCACCGCATTGCAGGCGAAGTTCACCGCATCGGCTTCCTCTAGGGCGATGCGTTTTTCTGGTGCGACTCGCATCTCAATTAAGCGATTGGAGTACGCATCAAAGGCGGGGGGATAGTAGAGTAAATAGCCGCCCGTCAGGGGACAGAAACAGGTATCTAGGTGATAGAAGCGCTCATCGGTGAGTCGCAGGGAGACAACTTCAATATCCAGCCATTTTGCCAGATAGGGATGAGAATCCAATTCCGAACGGAAGCCATAGCCCGCCCACAACCAGCGTCCTTCCCGATCTAGGAGGGCATCACCGGCGCCTTCAAAGGGAAGTTCTTTGGGGAGTTCGTGGACAGTGTAGCCTTGCTGTTCAAACCACTCCTTGAAATGGGGTTCCTCACCTTGGCGTTCTTTGTGCAAGAAGCGACTCAGGACAACATTTTTACCCAAAACCAGCCCTGCATTTGCCGTAAATACCATATCGGGCCACCCTTTTTCCGGGTTAACCAAATCCACGATCGCGTGGTCTTTGAGGACATGGTGCAACTTGTGCCACTGTTCGACGGCGCGATCGCGCGAGGACTTATGAATATTCCCTTCCATCCAGGGATTAATCACATAGTCCACGTCGTAGTGGTCTGGGGCGCACATGAGAAAGCGAATCGAATCGGTCATAATCAATTTTAATGGGTAGACGCTTACAATAGACCAACTTCCTATCCTATCGGATTTTCCCAGGACAACCCACATTAGGTTAGGTATAGTACTGGATTAGGGGAAATGCGATCGCCTCTCCAGTCGTCATACCCAATCGACTTTTGTCAACCTCTTCTGCCCTCTGCCCTCTGCCTTATTCGGTCAATTATAAAAAAGGGAGATTTGGTAGCCTAGATTACCATTCTCAAGTTAATTTCGCGCTTAATTCAATGACTAGGCTAGTATTCTAGTAGTTTTTAAGATCTGCCCCAATCATTACTCTTACAATTCGGAAAAGCAGGGTGTAAATTTACGAAATTTTACAGCATTTTATGAACCCTAAACATCATGATAATTAATGATTTTGAGCGCTTTTTTGCCGCCTGTAATCCGAGCAAAACCATCAGGATTTAGCCAGGGAACTGGGAGAAGTTCGTCCGATTGAACTACAGATTGTTGGCGACCAGCTCCAAACTAAAAATGTCACAACTTTAGAAAAGTATCGCCAATATGGCAGACAAAAACTGGTTGAGCAGTTTTTAGAAAGCGTAGTTGAAGACTGCGGTTATGAAAATAGAGAGGTAGCTAAATCCGTTTTGTATTTACTGACCGATGAAAAAGGAAACCGTCCTCTAAAAACTTATGCTCAGATTCAAAATGAGCTAGCTCAAGAAGTCGATAAACTGGCTCTAGTCCTAGAAATTTTTGTGGCTTCCGGTTTAGTCATGCTGCTGCCCGAAGTTCCGGCGGCTCGTTACCAACTCGTTCACGACTATCTCGTCACTTTTATTCGTCAACAGGGGAAACGAGAACTAAAAAGACAGCTTACTCGTACTGAACAAGCTTTAGCAAAGGCTCAACAGAAAATCCAGAGCATGATTCGTAGAGGACGTATGGTTTTAGCTATGAGTTCTGTTTTAGCCGTTACCGTCGTCGCTGGAACATTCATCTGGGCAGTTCCGACAATCCGGGAAGCTCGTAAAGGTACGCAAATAGAACGAGTCGGCATGACAGCATTGAGACAGTTTGAGTCTCAAGAAATAGAAGCATTATTCTCGGCTATACAGAGTGGAGAACAGTTAAGTGAATTAATTGATAAAAATCGCCCGTTTGCTCAGTATCCAGCAACGAGTCCATTATTAGCCCTACAAACGATTTTAGATAACATCCACGAAAAGAACCGACTCAGTGTTGATCAGAACAAAATTAATGATGTGAGTTTTAGCCCTGATGGGCAACATTTAGTTACGGTTAATCAGGAGGGTAT
>CAZNNK010001028.1:0-2574 GCA_964574085.1 uncultured Coleofasciculus sp. | reverse complement strand
CCCCCGCTTCCCCTGCTTCCCCCGCTTCCCCCGCTTCCCCCGCTTCCCCTGCTTCCCCTGCTTCCCCATCTCCCAGCTTCCCCCACTCCATCCTCCCTCAGACACGCTAAATTGTAATGTATAAGTTCTCAGGCAACGGATAGGTTTAACTCTCCCGAACAACGCGATGAACCATGAACAATGAACCATGAACACTAAACCAGGCAACAAAACCCCCGATTGAATACCCTCCACTAGGATATGAATTCTCCCAAACCTCCCCAACCGCCGAAAACTATTCTGGGTCAGTTGACTCAGGCAGTTCAGACGATTCAAGCTAGAGTTAACTTTGAAGCGCTGGCGCTGAAGCCAAATGCCAAAGTTCCAGAACTGTGGGTGCAAGATGCGGGTGCGGATAAGGCGGAAGTATACCCCCTATTAGGCGATCGCTATTTGCTGGGACGCAGTTCTAAATCCTGCGATATTGTGGTGCGAAACCCAGTGGTGAGTCAGGTTCATTTGTCCTTGGAACGCTATGGGCGATCGGGCAGAACGTTTATTATTAAAGATGAAAATTCCACCAATGGTATTTATCGAGGTAAACGCCGCCTGCCATCCTTAGCTTTGCGTCATGGCGATATTCTCACCATCGGTCCACCAGAATTAGCCGCCTCGGTTAAACTGCAATATGTTGATCCACCGCCTTGGTATATTCTCGCTATTCGTTACAGCCTCTATGGGGTGGGTGGATTAACGGCATTAATTGCTTTAATTATTGGCATTGAATGGTTAAAAGTCCCAGTACGACCCCTACCCGTTGGGGTGCAGGGACCCGTTGTCGTCTATTCTCGTGACCAGGTTCCCTTGCGTCAACCGCGTACTGAGGTTCACCGAGAACTGAAACGGTTATCGGATTTTTCCCCCTATCTCCCCAAAGCTTTAGTCGCTTCGGAAGATAGCCGTTATTATTGGCATTTTGGTGTCGATCCCTATGGAATTTTGCGGGCATTAGTCCGGAATATTCGCGGGGGTGGAATTAAAGAAGGGGCAAGTACGATTAGTCAACAGGTGGCTCGCAGTTTGTTTACCGAATATGTGGGGCGAGATAATAGTGCCGCCCGTAAACTGCGGGAAGCAATTGTGGCACTGAAACTGGAGACATTTTACAGTAAAGATGAGATTTTAAGGACATATTTAAACCGCATCTATCTAGGGGTAGAAGCCTATGGGTTTGAAGATGCTGCCCAATTTTATTTCGATAAATCCGCACAGGATTTAACTCTGTCCGAAGCCGCCACGCTGGTGGCAATTTTACCAGCACCGAATAGTTATAATCCAGTTCAGGATTATGATACCGCCTTGGGGCTGCGAAATCGGGTAATTAACCGGATGCGGGCAATGGGGATGATTAGTGATGAGGAAGCCAAACGAGCCAGGCGATCGCGCATTGAGGTGAGTCCGAAAGCCCGGGAATTTCTCAACAGCACCAAAGCTCCCTATTTCTATAATTACGTGTTTGAGGAACTGCGGGATCTGCTGGGTACCGAGTTGGCGCAAGAAGGGAACTTTATTGTTGAAACCAGTCTCGATTTGCAGACTCAGGCGAAGGCGAAATCATCACTGCGTAATTTTGTCAATACCACGGGAAGCCAATTACGCTTTTCTCAAGGGGCGATAGTCACCCTAAATACCACAGATAGCTCAATCCGAGCGATGGTGGGAGGTGTGGATTACCAAGAAAGTCAGTTTAATCGGGCAACTCAAGCCCAACGACAACCCGGTTCAACCTTTAAACTATTTGAGTACGCCGCCGCCTTAGACCAAGGAATTCCACCGGGAAAAACCTACTCCTGCGCCCCAGCTTATGGTTTACGCGGCTGTGAACGTTCCGGGGGTTCGGTAAATATGTACACGGGTTTAGCGCAATCAGAAAACGTGGTTGCGGTACGGGTAGCCATGGATGCGGGATTAGGGAATGTGATTGAAACGGCGCGACGATTAGGGATTCGCTCCAAGCTTGATCCGGTTCCCCGCTTGGCAATTGGACAAAGTGAAGTGAATGTGTTAGAGATTACCGGGTCTTATAGCGCGATCGCGAATAATGGGGTGTGGAATCGTCCTCATGGGATTAAACGGATTCTCGATAGTGGGGATTGTACCGATGAGAATGATCCGCAAACCTGCCGGGTGATCTATGAGTTTGCGGAAAATGGGGAAGGGGGGGTTCAAGCGGTAGCCCCTGCGGTTGCCCAGACGATGACCACAATGTTGCGGGGGGTGGTGCAAAATGGCACAGGCGGTTCAGCCGCGATCGGATTTGGAGAAGCGGGGAAAACCGGAACCACTGACCGCAATGTTGATTTGTGGTTTATTGGTTTTATTCCCAGTCGGGAGTTAGTCACCGGGGTTTGGTTAGGCAATGATGATAACTCACCCACGCGGGGAAGTAGCGCCCAAGCTGCACAGTTGTGGGGTCGTTATATGCGGGATGTGGTGCAGTAATTAGGAATTGTGGTGGTGGGGGTAGGGAGATGGGGGAGCCTCACAAGGGTAGGTTTTTTAAGATTGGGGTTTAGGTAAGACTTAAAAGACAGG
>CAZNNK010001027.1:0-2579 GCA_964574085.1 uncultured Coleofasciculus sp. | reverse complement strand
GAGTTTAACCTGTTGGGTGGTGGGATGAATCAGCAGGTTTTCGGGTTTGATATCTTTATGAATAATCCGATGCTCATAGAGTCCTTCTAGAATTTGGGCAATTTGCTGGGCGATGTGCAGAAATGCCTGAATTCCATCGGTTGTCTCTCCCATCCTTCCATTCGACCATCGCTTCATTTCCTGCTTGAGGGAAATACCACTGTCTTCCATGACTAAGACTAGGCTATTGCGGTAATTTTCCAGGCTATAGGGTTGCACAACGCCAGGTAGATTTAGGCTTTTAGCTAGGGTGTATTGATGGCGAAACTGGACGAGTTCGGAGAGGGTGGGATACTCGCTTTTTAGGCGTTTGATGATTACTGGATGTTGGTCAGATTCACGAATGGCGCGATAGACTAGGGTTTTACTGCTTTCGTAAATTTGAGTAACAATACGGTAGCCTGTGATATCTCGTGTCATGGATTATTCGTCTTATGTCTTATGTTATTCGTCATTGGTCATACTTGCTTCCGAAAAAACGTAAGCGACGTTTAGTGACCGATGACAATAGATGAAGTAACGGATGTAATAGATGCTTGATCGCGGTTAGCACATCTGGAACGGCTGGAACGGCGAAGTATCCTAGAAACCTTCTGTCCTGAAGCCTTCTGTGATCGCGATGAAAAATTGACTAACAGAAATTGTCTAATTAGGGCTTGCTGCATAAGTGTGTAAGGTAGACAAGATTTGGGTTTCAAGCTATTTTTCCACCCAACAAGTGCTTTCGTTTTTACACTACCACCCTCTTGCAGCCTGGAATTTTTGCCTATTGCCTCTCCCCACCACAAGACTTATTCAGCAGACCCTAATTAAGCCTTCTGCAAGCACTTGGAAGCAGAAGCAAATCTTTTACCCTTGGATTGTTGCAGCCAATCTACACGAGTCCTCAATCGCCCGGAAGACTCAATGCTGACGTTCATTGGCACCCTGGAATGAATCGCTAGCGCGTCATATCGGCTAATCTTTGCATAAAATTATACACCGTCAAGGTTTTTTTTCAATTCCAAGGGAAGGTCGGTTTTGGACTATTAATGTAATACAGGAATATTACCTGTAATACGTTATGGTGAGGATATAAATGACAATTTTGTGAAAAAATAATAGAAAGATTGCTCATAAAAATTATGGGTTTATTCAACCCATCCATAGTTATTAAGGATTACATCAATAGGCTGATGGAAATAAATTGAACTAGGTGAACTTCGTAAATCTCCCTCAAGCCCTTACCTAAAACGGCGTCGGTTTTTCTCCAGAGCAGGTAGACCAATAACGAATGACGTAGCTTGCTTCTTTTCGGGAGCGAGTCTGACCAATGACATCATGAAGAACAACCGAGAGAATCGCTGGTGGCTACACCCGTTTTAGAATTAATTCCTGACGCCTGCTGACATAAATGTTTCAGTTGTGCGCCATCTAAGAGAGCATCAGTGAAGTCAGCCCCCGTAATTAATGTATTATCAAACACTGAACCCAGTAAAAGGGTTTCGACTAAAATCACATCACTTAAATCAGCACCCGTCAAATCTGCCTGATCTAACATACCGTAGCTTAAATCCGCACCATGCAAATTGGCATGAGTCATCACCGAACCACTAAAAATAGCCCCTCGCAAGTCAGCATAGGCAAAATTACTTAACTGTAAATTAGCATTAGCAAATTCAGCCGTCTGTAAATTTTGACCGGAGAAGTCTTTGCCTGTGAGTTGGGCGTGACTGTAGGATAAGGGAGGTGGATAGTCAGCCGCTTGAGCAGATAGAGGATGAATGACTAGAGCGATCGCGGCTAGGAATGCTATCAGTTGGCGAAGAATCATCTCAAATTGCCTGATTGACCTTAATGCTTGTCCCCTATTAAATCGGATTGGTGTTGAGTCGGTCAAATTCAGACGATGGGGGTAGCAAGTGTGCAAGACGTATGTAGTGGCGTGGCACACCTTATTTGATGAATTAGATTCGGCCTTGTAGTAAGGGAACCTTAGCCCTATATTATGTTGGATTTCCTGTCCAGAAGCCGCTTGCGTGTTTCCGTCTTCTGTCGGTATAGTTGCTGACATAAGACATAAGACCAATAACCAATGACCAAACTTCGAGCATTAATCTTTGACGTTGATGGGACATTAGCCAATACAGAACAAGACGGACACCGCGTCGCCTTTAACCGCGCCTTTGCCGAAGCTGGATTCGATTGGGATTGGTCTGTTTCCCTCTATGGTGAACTATTAGCGGTTGCTGGCGGTAAGGAACGTATCCGCTATTATTTGAAGCAATACCGTCCCGATTTCCAACCTCCGGCTAATTTCGACGAGTTCATTGCCAATCTGCATCGGGCGAAAACTCACCATTATCAGCAACTTATCGCCACGGGTTCTATCCCCCTACGTCCGGGTGTGCAACGATTGATGAAAGCGGCGCGATCGCAAGGAATTCGGTTAGCGATCGCCACGACTAGCGCCCTGGCTAATGTAACGGCGCTTTTGCTGCATACTCTGGGGGATGAAAGTCTAGCCTGGTTTGACGCGATCGCGGCGGGTGATATCGTCC
>CAZNNK010001026.1:0-2579 GCA_964574085.1 uncultured Coleofasciculus sp. | reverse complement strand
CGATGGTGCTGTTGTGGTTGGTTTTGGCGTCGGTGATGCAAGGAGAATCGTTGCTCTAGAAACCGCTGTTTCAATTTATGACTTATTTGGCGATACCTTTGAAGATGGCGGAGTTAGTTTCAAACTTCACCGTTTAATTGGTGATGATCTCGCTGTAGCAATTGGTGTAGAGAATGCCATTGTTTGGGGGAATACGGATGGCGACCAGAGTGTTTATGGCGTTGTCAGTAAAGTTTTCCGTTTGCGGGAAAATCCCAGTGATCCCTTTAGTCGCCTGACTGCCTCTGTTGGTCTCGGTGGAGGGCGTTTCCGCTCCGAAGATGATATTGAGGATAAAGACGGTACAACAAATGTCTTCGGTAGTGTTGGTCTGCAAGTGGTAGAACCCGTTACCTTAATCGCCGATTGGACGGGTCAAGATTTATATTTAGGCGCTTCAATTGTGCCGATTCAGGGTGTTCCTCTGGTGATTACTCCGGCTGTGGCTGATGTGACGGGTAACGCTGGCGATGACCCTCGGTTCATTTTGGGGATTGGTTATGGGCTATCGTTCTAAAAAGAAAGTACAGATTGATTCACCTCCAATTCTTGGCGTAAGGGCATAGTAAGACTATCCGATTACCTTTCTACTCCCATCCCGCCAGAAGAATACCATTAAGTTTTCCTTCACAATTAGGGTTTGAGCTAGCGGGTGGGAGGTAATCTGAGACCGGGAAGGGAGTAACGATACAAACGTTAGTTAGATCAGGAGTAGAACAATGAGGCATTTTGCGTTTCAGTTTGGACTAGGTTTAGCTGTGGGAGTCGCAGGAATTTTATCGATGACGGCATCCAGCCAAGCCAAGCCTGTCCTATCAGATGTTACGGGCAATATTATTACCACCAGTGACATCGTGGGCGGTTTTGCTCCAGGTGAAGGTGGTGAACTCGTTATCGGATATAGAACATCTGAGATACAAGCGAATGTGGAAGACGCCGCTTGTCTAGTGAATGAACGACTTGCCCAGCAGAATTTGCCTGGTGTTGGTAATGACACGTCTCCCATTCCATCACCAGTTCAGGAAAACTTAGACCTTGTTTTGACTCGAACAGGCAACGTTAATGCAGGAGTCAACCAAATTCAAAATGCCCTAGTGAATGCCGGGGCGAATCCGACCCTGGCTCAGAATTTAGCGACTAGCTTAACCCGATTGACAGAAGGTTGCACCGTTGATCCTGAGCAGTTTGCGGCTGTGGTTGAAGCGTACAATGCTTTAATTAATGCCAGTAATTTTGAGTTTTTACGGGAACCGCCGGAAGAACTGCGAGCGATTCGTTCTGTTCTGGCTATTTTGTTAAACGCGGCTTTAGCGACTAATTAAACCAGGAAGCCTATAATTTGTAGTGGACTGACACAGCTAAAGTTGTGGATTAGATTTTATCATTGAATCGGGCGCAAGTCTTTGCGCCCCTACAGTTTCCGGGCGTAATTCTAATTCATCAAATAAGGTGTGCCACGCCAGTAGGTTGGGTTCAGGAACTAAACCCAACTCTACTCATCTGACATACCTTCTTGGACTTAGTATTCTGAACCTCTAGGCATGTAGTCGTCCTCGTCTTCGTCCTCCAAGGGATCAATGGGTTTATAATCCACATAGTCGTTGGCAGGCGGTTCTACCTCTTGCTCTGCCACAGATACCGTTGATGCTTGGGGAGGACGACGCCTTCTTCTGGGCGGATAGTCGGTGTCAGGTTCAGGATTGCGACTTGATGGACGTGAAGGGCGAGAACGACGACTAGGAGGAGTGGGTCTATCATCCCAGTCATTATCTATATCAGCCTCCCATCTGTCCGCAGGCGGTCTTGACGAACGAGTCACAGGGCGTGAACGGCGTTTACGGGTGCGTTCTTCTGGGGGGACGTCATCGTAGACGCTGCGACTTCTCGGACGACGATCCTCGGCGTCGTATCTGTCGCTGCGGCTGTAGCGAGAATCGGCTGTTCCCCGGAGGCGACGCCCAATGTAGGGATCTTCCTCTTCTATCGGCTCGAGTTCATCAAGTTCAGCCACCTGACGATAAACGTTGCTAACCGGGCGTTCGTCATCGACAACTTTTGTATTGCGCTTGGCTTGTTCGGTGGTGATACCCCGTAGACGCAGGGTTTCAACCGCGAAGAAAATCACAGAACCCGTTAACAGAAACTGACCAAACTGGAGAATCGGATCAAGTCGCCATCCCTGAAATACCAAAATAAAGCCGCACAAGAGTCCGACGGCGGCGAAGAATATGTCGTGATCTCGTGCTAACTCCGGACGTACCGATCGCAGGAAATAAAGCCCTGCTCCGGCAACTGCCAAGAAAATACCCAGAATACTGGCTGAGTTCAGCCCAAAATTTACCATTGCTGCTCTCCTAAGTCAGTCCTATGGTAGCGAGTTTTGCCGATCAATCTCCACCTTAACTGGCTATGCCAAAATTTGTTGACCCAGTTGGGAAAGTAGAGCTTCACGCCTAGTCCATTGTACTCAAACGTCGAGGTTCAGGAAGCTAGATAGGGAAAACAGGGCAGCGACTGACTAGGGCTACCCTGTTCCTTGA
>CAZNNK010001025.1:0-2583 GCA_964574085.1 uncultured Coleofasciculus sp. | reverse complement strand
ATCGCACTCTTGTTTTGTGGTATTCTCTCCTGTATCGTCAGCGCCCAATTTCCGGTGTGGTGGCACAAAAGTCATAGTAAAAGTCGATATAATCCCCAAGTGGCTGAAATTGTCAATCAAGCCAAAAATCCCCCAGTGGTTAGTGATAAAATTCCGGGAATTATGTTTTCTCTCAGTCATTCCCTAAATCCAGACGTTCATCTCCAGATGGTTCTACCCCCTGGAATTCCCCAAATTCCTAATCAATTTTCCCCCATCTTTGTCTATCGACCCACAGAAACCTTGAAACAAGGAATTCAAACCAATCATCAACTAACCGAAGAACCCAACTCCAAATCCTGGTTATGGAGAGTAGAATAGTTTGTTTGTAGTTGCGCTTGTAGTTGCGCTTTAGCGCCCTAATCCTTTGCCTCACTCCCTCAAAGTCTAGCCAAAAAATATTATAAGTTAAATCGTACCAACTTAAGGCTAGTAAACAATGCCTAACATCAAACTCATTGGGTGTCGTTCCTCCACCCAACCTACAACATGATTCACCATGGATACTTTAATTATCATCATCACCGCTTTAATCGTATTTGCCCTCGGCGCATCTATCGGCAGCTTTCTCAACGTCGTCGTTTATCGCCTACCCGCCAACTTATCCATCCTGTTCCCCCCCTCCCGTTGTCCCCATTGCTTACACAAACTCGGCAAACGAGAGAACATCCCCATCCTCGGTTGGCTGTGGTTAAAAGGGCGCTGTCGCCATTGTCGTAGTCGCATCTCTTGGCGTTATCCCCTAGTTGAAGCCATCACCGGATGCTTATTTTTATTCGTATTTTTACAATATAGTTTGAGCCTAGAAACCTTTGGCTATTGGACATTTTTAAGCTGGTTATTAGCCCTATCCTTAATTGACCTCGATACCATGACTCTACCCAACTCACTCACCCAATCCGGATTAGTTGCAGGTATAGTCTTTCAAGGCGCATTCGCTTTTTTCCAAACCGCTCAACTTTCCGATATATCGGCTCAACTGATGACCGGAATTGGCGGTGCTGTTCTGGGAATTTGGTTATTTGACATCATCACCTTAGTCGGTTCTATCGTCTTTGGGCAAACCGCCATGGGGGGAGGAGATGCCAAACTAGCGGCGATGATGGGGGCTTGGTTGGGATGGAAGTATTTGCTATTAGCCGGGTTTTTAGCCTGTGCAGTTGGGGCATTTGCTGGGGGGGGTGCCATGGCGATGGGTTGGCTGAATCGGCGACAACCGATGCCCTTTGGGCCGTTTCTGGCGTTAGGTGCAGGATTGACAGTTTTTTGGGGAGAAGCTATTTTGTCAGCTTATCTGCGGTTATTTTTTCCCTTATCATTTGCCGTTTAAGAAGTAGGGCTGACTGAATAAGTATAGGGGTGAGGAAAGGGAACAGGGAACACCTCGACTTCGCTCGGTGTGTCACAGGGAACAGTAATCATTTGTCCCGTTTGCCGGATAAAGAAAGAGTAGAGTATAAATAACAGCATAATCATTGAATCTACCATTTTAATACTCTTTCTTAAGAATTTTTTATAACCACCATGGTATTGGCAGAATTTTTCATTCCCCACGGACATTGCTACCTCTGGAAGCCGGGATTAGTTTGGTTACACCTAATCTCTGATTTTCTCACCGCATTGGCATATTACTCCATTCCCCTAACGCTAACTTATTTTGTCACCAAGAGAAGCGATGTCCCATTTAACTGGATTTTCTGGTTATTTAGTGGGTTCATCATTGCCTGTGGTACGACCCATATTATGGAAATCTGGACGCTTTGGCATCCGAATTACTGGTTATCCGGTTGGATAAAAGCCTCGACTGCCCTGATTTCCGTAGTAACCGCAGCAGAACTCGTCCGACTACTTCCCCAAGCCCTGACAATCCCCAGCACCGCCCAACTCGAAGCCGAAATCAAGGAACGTCAAAAAGCCCAAGCTGCACTCTGGCAGGAAAAAACCCACCTTGCCCAAGCTCAAAAAGTTGCCCATGTGGGAAGCTGGGAATTTGATTTAGCCACCCAAAACATCACTTGGTCCGATGAAACCTTCCGCATTTATGGACTCTCTCCAGGACAACCCACACCCACCATAAGAGAACATTGGCAAACGATTCATGGCAATAATAGAAAGGCTTGGAAAAAAACAGTTCACCAGCTTGTTCGGGGGAAATCCTGCCAACTAGAATTTCGTATCCTACGCCCTGATGGGTTTATCCGCCATCTTTTCGCCCAAGGAGAACCGATTTTCAATGCCCAAGGTCAGGTACATAAACTATTCGGTACTCTACTAGATATCAGCGATCGCGTCGCAGCGCAACAACGGGAACGGTTATTCGGGGCAATTGCCTTACGCATTCACAAATCCTTAGACTTGGATGAAATTCTTGACACCACCGTCACCGAGGTGCGACAGTTCCTGGAAACAGACCGAGTGTTAATTTACCGCTTCAATCCAGACTGGAGTGGGCAAATCGTCGTCGAGTCAGTGGGGGAACCCTGGACAGCCGTTCTCAACACCACCCTACATGACCCCTGTTTTGGCAAAGACTATGCCCAACTC
>CAZNNK010001024.1:0-2583 GCA_964574085.1 uncultured Coleofasciculus sp. | reverse complement strand
TCTGTAATCATGCGATCGATGGTACGGAGTTGGATACGCGCTTGTTCAAATAACCGGGCTTTTAGAGTGGGCGTCAATTCAGAACGAGGGGATTGACTGGGGTTGTTTGAACCTAATTCCAGGGTATCTAAGGCAATGGATGCAGCGGTTAAAGGGTTGCGGATGTCATGGGCTAACATGGACAAGATTTGGTCTTTAAAATGGACATTTTCCCGCAGTGCCGCATTTTCTTGGTTGAGGCGAAAAATTTCGTCCGTGAGTTGAATCACTTCGATGGCAGATGCCATGGACAGTTTGGCGGATGAGCCATTCTCACTGGAAGTATCTCCATTAGCCGATGAGATAACCTCCTGGGTTAACTCGGCTTGATAGTCTTTGATACAGCGTTGCCACCGTGACCAACAGTTCTTCAATTGTCCCACTAAATTCGTTCCCGCCAAGGTTTGTCGGGGTTGGGGATGAATCTTTAGTAGGGCTGGAGTGGCTACAATTTTAAAATGTTCGGCTAAATAGGGCTGTTCTCCCACCTCCACTATCATCAGTTCAAACGGATAGTCCTGTTTCAAGGACTCCAGATAGTTGCGGATGCGATGGATATGTTTCCGGGAACTGGGGCGCTCATCGACAAACAGCACAAGCTGTAGGGTGGCTTTCCCATCCGGAGAGTTCTCATGAGCGACCGGCATGAAATTGGGTGTTAGCACTCTTAACTGGGGCAATTATAGGAGAACATTGGACTTGACTGCCTAGGGGCTGGGGGGTCTTTGCTTCCTTATAATTTAATATCTATTTTAGATTTTCCGCAAAACTGAATGGTTTGTGAGCTGTATCTATCCTTTTATTGTCCCTTTCGTCCTAAAATCTTAAATGACTGTAAACCTCCCAGGCTATCCTAAACTTTTCGTTATCTAGCAATTCACGACTTCTATTCACTATGGCTATCGGCTACGTTGCGCTCGTCCTTCACGCCCATCTACCTTTTGTGCGGCATCCAGAAAGTGACTATGTTCTGGAAGAAGAATGGCTATTTGAAGCCATCACTGAAACTTATGTCCCCCTCCTGCATGTCTTTGAAGGGTTAAAGCGGGATGGGGTAGATTTTAAAATCACCATGAGCATGACACCCCCTTTAGTGTCGATGCTCAAAGATCCGTTGTTACAAGAGCGCTACGACAAACATCTTGCCTTACTGGAAGAATTAGTTCAAAAGGAAGTCGAGCATAACGAACACAATGGTCATATCCGCTACCTGGCTGAACATTACGTTAACGAGTTCAGCATGATTCGCCAAACCTGGAATAACTATGGCGGTGACCTAGTGTTGGCATTTAAACAATTTCTCGACAGCAATAACCTGGAAATCATCACTTGCGGCGCGACTCACGGCTATTTTCCGCTGATGAAGATGTATCCCCAGGCAATTTGGGCGCAAATTCAAGTCGCTTGTGAACATTATGAGCAAACCTTTGGGCGTCCCCCGAAAGGGATGTGGTTACCCGAATGCGCCTATTACGAAGGGGTGGAACGATTACTCGCGGATGCAGGCTTACGCTATTTCCTTACCGATGGTCACGGGATCTTGTATGCCCGTCCCCGTCCCCGGTTTGGCACTTACGCCCCGATTTATACGGAGACAGGAGTAGCTGCATTTGGGCGAGATCACGAGTCCTCTCAGCAGGTGTGGTCTTCGGAAGTCGGGTATCCGGGTTCACCCGAATATCGGGAATTTTACAAGGATTTAGGCTGGGAAGCCGAATACGAGTACATTAAGCCCTATATTATGCCCAATGGGCAGCGCAAAAATACAGGAATTAAATATCACCGGATCACAGGTCGCGGATTAGGGTTAGGGGATAAGGCGTTATATGACCCCTATTGGGCGCGAGAAAAAGTGGCTGAACATGCGGCTAACTTTATGTTTAACCGGGAACAACAGGTGGGTCATTTGGCGGGAATTATGCAGCGTCCGCCGATTGTGGTGTCCCCTTATGATGCGGAACTGTTTGGTCATTGGTGGTACGAGGGACCCTGGTTTATTGATTATCTGTTCCGCAAGTCTTGGTATGACCAGGGGACTTATGACATGACCCACCTGGCGGACTATTTACGGGATAATCCTACCCAACAGGTTTGTAAGCCTTCTCAGTCAAGTTGGGGGTATAAGGGATTCCATGAATATTGGCTCAATGAAACCAATGCTTGGATTTATCCTCACCTGCACAAAGCAGCAGAACGGATGATTGAGTTAGGGCGTCGCGAACCCGCCGATGAACTGGAATGGAAAGCCCTCAACCAGGCGGCGCGAGAGTTACTTTTGGCGCAGTCGTCGGACTGGGCATTTATTATGCGGACAGGAACCATGGTACCTTATGCTGTGCGGCGGACGCGATCGCATTTAATGCGGTTTAATAAGCTCTATGAGGATATCAAGATCGGTAAAATCGACAGCGGCTGGTTAGAAAAAGTCGAGGAAATCGACAATATATTCCCCAAAATCAACTATCGGGTTTATCGTCCGTTGTAACGAACGATTGAGGACAAGGGAATGGGGAAATGGGGGAAATGGGGGAGATGGGGGAGATG
>CAZNNK010001023.1:0-2584 GCA_964574085.1 uncultured Coleofasciculus sp. | reverse complement strand
G
Organism: uncultured Coleofasciculus sp.; assembly: GCA_964574085.1. Lineage (GTDB taxonomy): Bacteria > Cyanobacteriota > Cyanobacteriia > Cyanobacteriales > Coleofasciculaceae > Coleofasciculus. The sequence continues at coordinate 2,583 of CAZNNK010001023.1, read as the reverse complement.
CCCAGGTGTTGGGGATTATTGGGGCGTTAATCGTTCCCCCTTGGGTAGCGGGGGCGTCTGTTTTGCTAGAGAATCTCTACCTGCAACCCAAACGGTTAGCCGAACAGCAAGCCGCAGCGCTATCGCCTCCTGCTCGGGAAGACACTCAAAGCACTCTATCGAGGAAAGGCTAATATTGTGACAAAACGTTAATTTTAGAGTCAATGAAGTTTGTTTCTTTTGTCCGGGTGCGGATTGTCCGGACGCTAGTCGTGGCATTTATGGTCGGTTGTTTACTCGCCGTTTTGCCTAGTTTAGCTCAAAACAATACGACTCCAGACAGTTTCAATTCAGATAATTCCACAGCATCCATTATGCTGGATGGGCGCAAAATATTTGAAGTGACTCAATCTGAGCAGTTCACCGCCCAAGAACGAGCCGAATATGCCAATCAACTGCTCCAAGAACAGGTGGAAATAGCAGAAAATCCTATAACTGTTGAAATCGATTCTACAGAAAAAATACCCGTAATTGAGATCGATGGCAAACATTTACTTTCCGTCACTTCAGAAGATACACCTGAAGGCAGAAGCCCTCAAGAACAGGCGGGATTTTGGCAAAGAAAACTGCAAACTGTGATTCAACAGGCACAGTATGAGCGTACACCAATCTATCTAATTAAAGCCATCTTCATCTCAAGCGGTTGCGTGTTCCTAGTGATCGCATTGAGTTGGGCATTAGGTAAGCTTTGGTGTGACTACCTGAAACCTCAGTTAGATAAAGACGCGGCGGAGTCAGCCCCCCTCGAGGGAACGAAACAGCCAAATAGCCCTAAAATCGCCGGACAAGTTCTGCTGACACTCATTCGCTGTGCTATCTGGGTGTATGCGCTGATTTACATTACCAACCAGTTTCGCCAAACCCGAAAATTAAGTCGTATCGTTACTGATACGATAATCACCAGTTTAACCTCAGACATGATTCCCTTAGGAGATAACTCCTATTCGGTCTTGAATCTATTAATCCTGATCAGCTTATTTGTCGGGTTGATCATCCTGGCAAAAGTGATCAAACAAGGGTTGCGATCGCGGATTTTACGGTTCACGGGGTTGAGTCGTGCGGCTCAGGAAACGATTGCGATTATTTTCAATTATGCGTTTATTTTTATCAGCACCCTTGTCTTACTCCAGTTATGGGGGTTAGATATTAGTTCCCTCACCGTATTTGCGGGTGTGTTGGGAGTAGGTATTGGCTTAGGATTGCAGGGAATTGCTAAGGAGTTTATTAGTGGCTTAGTCTTAATCTTTGAACGTCCTATTCAAGTTGGCGATTTCGTTGATGTGGGCGGTTTGATGGGAACGGTGGAATATATTAGCGTTCGTAGTACCGAAATTAGAACATTGGATGATGTTTCCATTATTATTCCTAATTCCCGATTTTTGGAATCGGAGGTGATTAACTGGTCGCATCACAGTGCAGTATCCCGATTAAATATACCTGTGGGCGTGGCGTATGGGTCAAACCTAAAGACGGTTAGGTCGGCTTTGATTGATGCGGCAAAAGAACATAGTGATGTTCTCCCTCAACCCTCACCCAGAGTCTTTTTTAAGGGATTTGGTGATAGTTCTCTGGATTTTGATTTGTTGGTTTGGATTAGTGAACCCCGCAAGCAGTTCCAAATTAAGAGTGACCTTTATTTTCGGATTGAGGTAATTCTCCGCCATCGCGGTGTGGAAATTCCCTTCCCGCAACGGGATCTCCACGTTCGTTCGGGTAGTTTACCTGTCGATATTTCGCCGCAATTAGTTGAATCCTTGGCGCACCTCTCCCAGAGTTTGGCGAAGTGGCTCGATCAACAACCAACGGCTAATCCGCCGCCAGATGGGAATGGTCATAAGTAAGGGGAAAAAATTAACGTTAATAGCGGGATTGTCATTTGTCTTATGTCATTTGTCATTTGTCATACTTCAGGAAGTATTAGTAGCGGTTCTCATTTGAAAGCACTACACCCTAATCCCAAACCCCACACCCTGTCTCTACCAAGGTGTATTGTATCCAATCCAGAAGTGCTATAGTAGCGAGCAAGATGCTCGCACTACAGGGCTTTCACTATTATTGACATTAAGGTTTAAATGCCGAACAGCTTATATCGTAGGGTGGGCATTGCCCACCAGCCTTAAGGAGGGTGACATTCGTTTTAGGGTTAAGATGAAAGAAAGAACACGTAGGATTCAACTTAATCATCAGTGGCAACCGACTCCCAAAATCATACACCCAAGCAAGTATTAGTTTGTCAACATCGCTCCTGTCAAACTGAAGGTTCAGCCGATGTCTTGGCGGCGTTTGAGGAAGCGGCTGAGGAGACAGACTTTAAGATCAAAGGGACAGATTGCCAAGGACAATGTAGTTGTGGTCCGACGGTGCGAGTTGTACCGGAAGAAACCTGGTATTATCGGGTTCAACCCAGTGATGTCCGCCGGATTGTGGAACAACACCTGAAAGAGGGGAAGCCCGTTGACGAAAAGCTGAATCCTCGAATTCATCGGCGGTTTAGCTTTTGAGTTATTCCCGCAACACATAACCAACCCCCCGCACCGTTTGCAC
>CAZNNK010001022.1:0-2586 GCA_964574085.1 uncultured Coleofasciculus sp. | reverse complement strand
GATTGCGCGGCCGTCTTTGACGAGCACGGCGCCGACCATCGGATTGGGGCTGGTAAAACCGCGCCCCTTCTCGGCCAAGGCCAGGGCGCGTTTCATAAAGTCTACATCCGTTTCGGAAACTTTTTTTTGTTCAGAGTTGGGCAAAGTGGGCAGATACTGAGTTTGCAGCGCCTCTTGCATGATGTCCAAATCCCGCAGTTGTCCCAGCCGACGTGCTAGTTTAGCAATTTTCTTCTCACTAGCAGCTTTGGGTAACACCAAGGCTGGGGCAAAACCCGTCACCACTGTGCGTAGCCGTCGCATTCCTACACGCATTTGATGTAGCGCTTCGGGATCTTTATCCTGGAGAACATCAGTTTCATGCCGAATAGTTCTCTGGAAATGTTTTTCAATAGCTAGATAAGCCCAATAGCCAAAGAGCTTTGGGTCTGATGAGGGAGTGGTGATCATCGGTATGGTGTGCGGTAGACATCCGGCACGTTTGCCCTTGGGGAACCATATAGAGGGAAACGTTGCTTTTTTGTAAAATCTGTATCAAGGAATCATACCATACTCGTGAATCAAAAATCGTTATTTCCACGATCCAATCCTAGCCAGGAGAACGTCTTGGGGATGATTGTTGAGTGGAATGGGCTTTCTCACCCCATTTTGCCATGAATCATACCTTGCCGGATCTGACACTTAGGGATTATCGTGAAAGGATAAGTTTGATCAACGTGGCTCCTCGCCATCGATTCAGCCAATCGAAGTCAGCCTGTTGGCAACGTATAGTCTGAGGATGCCTCTAAGCGGGAGACTGATGGCTATCGACGGAAGCCCCTTGATCGTGACTGACAATTGGGCGAGCAGTTGTAAACATTAAACTAACGCAATTCAACTCCAATGGTATGACGCCTTCTCAAAACTTGGGCGCAGCAGTAACATTCACTAGGGCATTAACAAGCAGCGATTTCTCTAGCTTAATGCCCAGACCTGGTTGGCACAAGAATTCATCGTCAGGACAAGACTTTTTGTAGCGGTTGGAATAACGAATATCAGTGAGCAGTTATCGGCTAGTTCAGGCTCAGGATATCGATTAGCTTTATATCACTTCAACGCATTTACAGTGAAACCCGTTGTTTTGCCCTAATAAAAAACTTCAGTTTTTCTAAGTAACGGCGTTTGGCAGAGGTATTTACTGATCACTTATTTACACCGCACTGAACTCAGAAATGGGTGAGAAACAAAACCGAGAATGGCGATAAATTACACCTATTGCTTCGGGTTTAACCATGCCAACTTTTGGAGGTGATACCAAAAGAGTTGCCACGACTGTATTTCTATTCAGTGATTTGAAAACAAAAATCATCATTAATAACGATTAGTCTATCGAAATAAGTCGGTAGCTGTGGCACTCATAATTCAATCCTTATCTAGAGATAGGGAATGAATTGACCTTAAAATACCATCCTAAATTAAACCAATTTACAGGTTTTAAATCCCCACTGAGGGCAAGCTTATTGTTTTCGGGATTTATCCATGATTTCAATCATGGATAATACAAATCCTAATTTATAAGCTTTTGTAAATACCAAATCACAATGGATAGCCCGTAGCTAGCCAAAATCCATAAAAACCAACATTTTTTATGAAATCAAGTCAATGTTTGACTACAGCAAAACTTCTGAGTTTGCATGAAACGGGAGAACGAAATTTTCCTGGCGTGAATTTGAGCAGAGCCAATTTAACGGAAGCAAATCTGAATCGCATTAATTTGAGTGCTGCCCATTTGCAGCGAGCGAATTTAGCTAAAGCTAAACTAATTGGCGCTCAACTTAAAGATGCAGATTTAAGCAAGGCTAATCTTAAGAATTCCCTATTAATTGAAGCCACGCTTTGCCAAGCCAATTTGACGGCTACAATTCTCAAGGAAGCCGATTTGAGTGGTGCGATTCTCAGTGGCGCTATCCTACTCGATGCAAATCTACAACATGCTACCTTAATTGGCACAAGTCTGATCGATGCCAAAATGAAACAAGCAAAATTGGCAAAGGCAAATTGTACGGGAGCTAGCTTAAGTCGGGCTAGTCTCAAAGCCGCAGACTTAAAGGGAGTCATCTTAAATCGAGCCATTCTCAGTGAAGCAGACTTAAGACGAGCAAATCTAACGGGCGCTTGTTTAATTCGAGCCTATTTACATCGGGTAAATTTGCGATATGCTAATTTAACAGAGGCTGACTTGAGTGATGCTAATCTCAAGGGCGCTGACCTGAGTCATGCTAATTTGTCAAGGGCTGACTTGAGTGGGGCAAATCTGAGTCACGCCAATCTTACGGGGGCAAATCTGACTGGCGCTCACTTGCAAAATGCAAATCTGAGTCACGCCAATCTCAGTAAATTGCTCCTCAAAAAAGCCAATTTGCAGAGCGCCCAACTCAGCAAAGCTAACCTGAACCGAGCTAATTTATATAAAGCCAATTTGTCAGGGGCGAATTTGCTAGAGGCAAACTTAGAGTATGCTAACTTAGCCCAGTCGAATCTCAAGCGAGCGGGTTTGCTTTTGGCGTATTTAATGGATGCTAACTTGAGTCATGCTAATCTCAAAGG
>CAZNNK010001021.1:0-2592 GCA_964574085.1 uncultured Coleofasciculus sp. | reverse complement strand
TACCCAGTTTTTCCGTACTACTTGGCATACTACAAGTTGACGTGCGGAATGTGGGTTTGACCCTTCGCTTCGCTCAAGGATATAATACTTTATCTACCTTGTCTTCCTTGTTTCCCTTATCTTCTCACCAACCGTTCCTCAATTCCACAGCTTAGACATTAAGTAATTCGCTTGTTCATACCGCCCTTGAGACTTGTAAAGGGCTGCCAAATTATTTAAACTTATGGCAACATCGGGATGATCTTCTCCCCATAAGCGTTTACCCAGTTCTAAGACCTGGAGATAAAGGGGTTCGGCCTGCTCATAGCGTCCTTGATAATGATAGAGTAATGCCAAATTATTCATACTGGTGACGACATCGGGATGAACATCTCCAAATAAACGCTTTCTCAAATTTAAGGCTTGGATATAGAGCGGTTCGGCTTGGTCGTAATGTCCCTGATAATGATAGAGTAATGCTAAATTATTCATACTCGTTGCCACATCCGGATGATTATCTCCTAATAAACGTTTACGAATATTTAAAGCTTCCAAATAGAATGATTCAGTTTTGTTATTGGGGCCTTTAGAGAAGTACAGTCCTGCCAAATTATTCAAGCTTTGTGCCACATCCGGATGGTTCTCTCCTAATAAGCCTTTTCTGATGTCTAACGCCTGCAGATAGAGGGGTTCAGCTTTTTCGTAGCGTCCCTGAGAGAAGTAGAGAGCGGCGAGGTTGTTGAGGTTCGTGGCGACATCCGGATGGTTCTCTCCCAATAAACGTTTTTGCAAGTCCAAGGCTTGTAGATAAAGGGGTTCGGCGTCTTCATAGCGTCCTTGAGACTTATAAAGGGCGGCGAGATTATTCAGGCTGGTGGCGACATCCGGGTGTTCTTCGCCCAGCAAGCGTTTTTCGATGTCTAAGGATTGCAGATAAAGGGGTTCGGCGTCTTCGTAGCGTCTTTGATAATGATAAAGTAAGCCGAGATTGCTCAGGCTAATTGCCACATCCAGATGGTCATCACTTAAGTTACGTTTCCTCAAGTCCAAAGCTTGCAGATAAAGGGGTTCGGCTTCCTCATAGCGTCCTTGACAGAAATAAAGGGTAGCTACATCATTGAGACTATGAGCAATATCGGGATGGTCATCGCTTAAGTTACGTTTCCTCAAGTCCAAAGCTTGCAGATAAAGGGGTTCGGCTTCCGGGTAGCGTCCTTGAGAATGGTAAAGTCTGGCTAAGTTATTGAGGCTGGTGGCGACATCCGGATGATTATCGCCCAATAAACGTTGTCTAAGTTCTAAGGCTTCTAAATAAAGGGGTTCGGCTTCCGGGTAGCGTCCTTGCAGTCGGTAGAGTTCGGCTAAATTATTTAAGGTTTCAGCTAAGCTGGTTTCTAAGTCGAGTTCTTTTTTTAGCTGAATGGCTTGACTCAAATACTCAACCGCTAAGGCTTGTTCTTGGGGATAATCCAGTGATTCACCTTGTTCTAGGCGTCGTTTATACACTTGTCCAACTTGAGCATATAAAGTTGCCAAATTCGGGTCGTTGACGCCGCGTTTGGCTTTTATGTACTTAATCAAGGCGTTGAGATCGGTAACTGGCAAGACTGATAAGTTGGGTTCCCAAGCGTCGTTTTCTTCGATAAGATGACGGAATGGCTCAATGTCTTGAATGGGAATAGCGGCTGTTTTTTTGGAGTGAAATTCAAAGATACCTTGACACCCATTGGGGAAATCGGGGATGTTTTGGCGAAGCTGATCCTCTAGTTGATAAGTGAGCCATAGAACAATGGGAAACGCCAAGGCTGATAAGGCGTCTTGAGTTTCGGGTAAGGAAGCGAAAAAAATGTCCTGTTCTGAATGCTGGGCGTCGAATTTGAGCCAGAGAAGTTGTTCAGCACCCGTTATGGTGACAACGGCGTTCCCGCCCTGACGGAAATCGTCATCGGTTTGGACGAGTTTAGTAATGGCGTGGCTCAGGTTCGGGTCATCCTTAACCAAGGTAACGCGATGCGATCGCACAGAAGCGGCGAGTTCGCTTTCATAGCGTTCAATCACTTGGTTGCGGTAATGGATATCATCACAAACCGCTAGGATTATACTCAACTTACCTTGATTGGCTTGAATTAACCTCAGCAAACCGCCATAGGTTTTTTGATTATGAACCGTCAGGTCAGACAACTCCGTCATCATGACATTAACCTCCAATCTTTTAATCGCCCTTGAACGATCCGGTGAACCTCATATCAGTTTTGATAATTGCCATGCTCTAGAATGGCAATATCATGCCACTTATGCCCAAATTCCCGTGCTTTGGGTTATTCGGTTTAAGTCATAGTCAGTTGCGTTTAAGCGTTGATACTAAAAAAATGACAAAGTTATTGTGAATCCCATGAATCCGAATCAATCCTAAGCACATTCGACAAGAGTTATCCCTGATTCGGAGCGGTTGGCAGTAACACCCACTTCTATAGGGTACATTCTCTTTAGCTGTCTGTCGATTTCGCTTATCTCCCCTATCTCCCTTATCTTCCCCATCTCCCCTATCTCCCCTAAAAATTATTCCATCGCCGCACGCAGATCATCTAAATTTTTCCGGATTGTGGCTGTAGT
>CAZNNK010001020.1:0-2599 GCA_964574085.1 uncultured Coleofasciculus sp. | reverse complement strand
ATCCAAATTGAGTGTCAAGGAGATTTAGAGACGTATTGGCAAGAGAACAGTGAATATCTATTGATTCATCCTACACTGGAGAATTTGATTAAAAGTCAGTTTAATAAACTCCAACAAGATGATGAATACGCTTATCGACTCTTATGTCGATTAGGATGTTATCGTTATCAAGATGTTCCGACAGTACCCAAAGCAGGAATCTTTGCTTTGCTTTGGGATGTGCCGGAGAAACGACATAAGCGAGTACTCAAGGCTTTACGCGATCGCTCATTCGTCAAGGTTGGCAATGAAGGATATTACCTGCACCCAGTAATTCGGGAAGAGGCGATCGCACGGTGTCGGGAAAGTGAAGACTGGAAGATAGCAAACTGTAAAGCGGCTGAATTTTGGACAGAGAATATTCAGACGGTTAAATTGACAGCGGATTCACTAAGAGCTTTAGAGGCTTATTATTACTACATACATATTCAAGAATTTGAACAAGCAGCCAAAGTACTCATTAAAGAAAGGAGTCATAGATGGGGAGCCGATGTTGCAATTGGACGCTCAATTTATCGACTAAAATTTTTAAAGCAAATGATCGCTGTTATTTCTTCAGTCGTCAATCATATTAACTCTGAATACTCTTTGTGTAAACTCTATAACATCCTCGGTGATATGTACTGGCTAAAAGGGTCTATGCAGGAAGCTATTGAGTATCACAGTAAATCAGGTAAAATAGCAATGAGTTATAACACCAAATTTAAAGCGAAAAATCAAGGCAATACCATCAATGAACCAGGATACCTTGATTGTTTTCAAAACTATTCCCTATTCAACCTGGGACTTTGTCAATTAAATTTAGGGGAACCTGAGCAAGCAGACTATTGTTTTGAAAAGTTAAAAATATCTGAAAATTCGAGTAAGCTTAGCAATTTACAAATGATGCATAACTTGGTTTGGCACTTGTTAATTCATTATTAGATCATCGGTTCATTTATGAACTGGGTTTAGCCTGAGTCTATCTGTTGCCATTTTCTCTAACGTTACAACAGACGGCTGTGTGGAAAAAATCCGACAACACGTATAAAGTCGTCGCCTATCATCCTCATCAAGTTGCCGTGTGTGTTAAAACAGTGACATCAATCGTACAAATTATTGTACAATTGCCATCAATTCCCTAACCATCTCTGTACAACCCTTACCAACAACATGATTGACGAAACTCTCAGCAAAGAACGCCAGTTTCATGATACCTGGGCAGCCGCCATTGATGTCGATGGCATTCGCGTGGCTGATTATTTTGAAGCCTGTACCGCCCCAGAAAACCGATTTATTCTGCAACAACTCGGTAATATTCGCGGTAAACGTCTCTTAGACTTAGGCTGTGGTGCTGGTGAAAATAGCGTTTATTTTGCCCAAAAAGGTGCGAATTGTGTCGCCGCTGACTATTCAGCAGGCATGGTAGAGGTGGCGCTAAAATTAGCAGCAGCTAACGGTGTTAACATTGAGGGACATACAGCGAATGCCATGGCGCTGGATTTTGCTGACAATACGTTTGATATTGTTTATGCCTCCAATTTATTGCACCATATTCCTGCTCCTAAAATCGCACTACAGGAAATGCACCGTGTCCTTAAACCCGGAGGAAAAGCGTGTTTTTGGGACCCACTGAAGCATAATCCTGTGATTAATATTTATCGGCGTATGGCGACTGAGGTGCGTACTGATGATGAAATGCCGTTGGATATTAATATTGTTAAGGTGGTTAAGTCTCTCTTTTCCCAGACAACCTATGATACCTTTTGGTTGGCAAGTCTTTGGATTTTTCTGCGCTTCTATTTAATTGAAAAGGTTGATCCCAATAAAGAACGTTACTGGAAAAAGATTATTATCGAACATAAACGATTAAGTCCGACGTATCGGCGGTTGGAGATAATCGATCAGAGCCTTAAAAAGATACCGTTGATGAAGCGATTGGCGTGGAATATCGCTGTTGTGGCGACGAAATGATGATTAAAGGCAAAACAAAAGTGAGCGGTTAGGCTCATGGTTCATTAGTCATGGGCAAGAATTTGATGTTTATGGATATTAGGGACTAGAGTTAAGTTAATGTTTTGTTAAGACGCGATCGCGACCTCCTGGGTAAAGCTTCCTGGGGATACCTGAGCAAAGAATCGTTCACGAGACTCTTGCCTAACTAAGCCTTCCATGACTGCTTGCTGCAATCGAATGAAGGCTTTCAAGTCTTCTGTGCCATATTTTCCAGACAGAAGCTGGCGCAGTTGATTTTCAGATTCTATAGTTAAACAACCGGTTAAGAGTGCTTGTTGAGTAATTTCACAAATTAGATTCACCGAACATGTCCTCCTGTATACATTTGTTCAAGATCAGGTGTATTTTATCACCAACTGTATCAAAATCTACGATTACATTTCAATGGCAAACTAGATTTCTTATCGAAAAAGACGCACTCCTTAATGGTTTGTTTCAAAGTTGCGCGGATAGGTGTCAAGTTCTTGATTAACGATTACATTTATTTACAGAAAGCCTTGACTCAGTTGACCAGTGCTTAACCGTTAGTGAGTAAGTTAGCTAAATTATTCCGTCTTAGGTATCC
>CAZNNK010001019.1:0-2608 GCA_964574085.1 uncultured Coleofasciculus sp. | reverse complement strand
ACCCCTCACTCCCCTACCCCAATCTCTCCAATAAATCCGTGAAATCAGTGTTTTGACCAATCAAAATGTTTAGCCAAATCTATTACTTAATTCTTTCTCGAGTTGATGGTCGTTATCTGGCTGCCCAGCCTACCGCTAGAGATAGGGAGATGGGAGCAGGTTATTTATTAATGTTTCGCGAACAGTTTGAAGCCCTCAGCTATCTAAATACCCACGCAGCTGATCTAAGCGATCGCTTTGCTGTTGAGTCTGTTTCCGGAACCCAGTTAAAGGGGTTACTCCAACGCTGGGGATTTCATGGGGTAGGGATTGTACAAGATCCATTGATTCCCAAAATAGAGTTTCTATCTTACGGAGGGTGACATCAAGTTTTTCTAAGGATACGTATTCTCCCCAGATTCTCAAAAAAATAATTAAGGAAAGCAGCTACTAACCCAAGCTGAGACAAATTTGTTCCCTGTTCCCTGTTCCCTTTTCTAACCAAAATGTCCCGCCTTCGACCGATAACCGGAAAGCTTATCTGTTTTTTAGCGGTAGCAGTAAAAATATCAGGGAAACTTATCTATACGGTGTTGGGTCGCTTGAATAGAAACTCTTTATCTTCAATCTACCCCAGTCAAATCAGTACATTATGACGTTTCAAGGTAATCGGTTTGATCGCAAAGACTCTCGACGTCCTCAACCTAGAAAAGCAGTGAAGTCCAGAGGGCTAATCCAGAACCTTAAACACCACCTTTTTTTATTCGGCGTAGCAATTTCTTGGGGAATTGCCACTCCTCTGAATGCGGCGGAACGAGTCACCCTGCAATTAGGACCATTTCAGCAATCGGTGGAAATCGCGGATCTAGAGGAATGGGCGCAGACAGGGGAGTTACCGCCGACTCTCAAACCCTACCGTTCCTTACTCACCCCCCAAGTTCAGCAGGTACTCAACAGACGCCTGCAACTCGACCCGAATCTGGCGGAGAAATTTATCAATGATGTGCTGCTGTCCACCGATGGCGCCCGCTTACTGGATCAAATCGGTCGGGTACTCCCGGATAGCAGTCTGGATCAGTTAAAATCGGCTCTATTTTTAGCCGCCCGCCAAGCGAATGGATTGTCTGTGCTAAGTTTTTTAAGAGCTTACCCGGAGGAAACGGTCACAATCAATGCCTCATCCGCGATCGCGATCGTGCTGCAAATGAATCTGCCTTATTTACAATCTCAAGTGGTTAATCCGATCCTAGAACAGGAACTCACGGTTGCGGATACGCCAACGTTTACGGCTGATTTTGATCCGACAGTGACAGGTTATCAATATGTCCGAGAACGCACCCTGAGACTACGGGATCGCGATCGCGATCGGTCTATTCCTGTCGATGTTTACTGGGTGGGGAATACGTCAGGACCGTTAGTGGTTCTCTCCCACGGTTTTGGGTCTGACCGCAAATTTTTAACCTACCTAGCGCGTCATCTGGCGTCGAATGGGTTAACCGTTGTGGCGATAGAACATCCTGGTAGTAATTTTAGCTGGCTCACTGGGGTGTCTCTGAGCAGTAACCTGGGGGAGGTGTTACCCGCATCGGAGTTCATTGACCGTCCTCAAGATGTCAGCTTTGTCTTGGATCGGCTGGCGCGAATTAATCGAGGCTACGGACCATTACGGGGAAAATTAAATACAGAACAAGTTACCGTTATTGGTCACTCCCTAGGCGGCTACACCGCTTTAGCTTTAGCGGGAGGACAACTCGACCTAGAGGAATTGCGGGAGTTTTGTCAAAAGCGTAGTCCTCTAGAACGTTCCCCGGCTGACTGGTTTCAATGTTCCGCCACAGACTTACAGGACGACAACATACAGTTACGCGATCGCCGGGTGGTTCAGGTGATGGCTCTCAACGCCGTTACTGGACACTTATTTGGTAGTACGGGTCTAGCGGAGGTAAAAATTCCCACGTTGCTGCTAACGGGAACCGATGACGCGATTACGCCCTCTCTGGAACACCAACTTCGAGCTTTTGATCAGTTAAGCGGATCGAAGTATCTGATGGTGGCGCTGGGGGGGACTCACTTAAGTGTCACCGATCGCGCTAGTCTCAATACCGCTGTAACCAGCAGTACCTTGGTGCGGGAACTCACGGATAAAGAAGCAGAACCCCTGCGTCGGCTGTTTCGAGGGGTGAGTTTAGCCTTCATTAAACAGCTCACGCCTGAAGCCCAACGCTATAAACCCTTTTTGACGCCAGCTTACGCCCAATCGCTGTCAACTCCTCGCTTATCCCTACGCCTGAGTACTCAACTCCCGCCCAGCTTAACCACTTGGTTTCAAGTGTTAAACGTGAGTCACCAGAAAATTGCCATCCGCTTCCCTAACCTTAATCAAGGGGCGATCGGCAAGCTTTTTTCACCCTTTGCCCACTCTTCCCAGGTTATGACCCAGACTGATTGCTGCACAGGACCACTCAACCAGATTTTTACGAATTTCATGAATACCTACAATCGGCGTTTAACAGGCATTAGTTAGTTGCTTCTATCCCTTGACGCTTAAACTACACCGTGTTAAAGATTGCTATGCCTAGTGCAGCGCGGCTTCAAATACTAACCAGTTAACAAGCTCCTTAAAAGCAGC
>CAZNNK010001018.1:0-2608 GCA_964574085.1 uncultured Coleofasciculus sp. | reverse complement strand
GCTCTAACCCAGCCTGAATCGGATCAGGACGCCCCTCGCGCCACACTTTTAACTCCATCCCCAATATGACATCCCCATAACGTAGACACAGATCCATCCGATCCGTACCAATGGCATATTCCCGCTCCAAAGTACCGCCTCCATTCACCACCCGATGCAAAAATGCCATGAGTACCAAATGAGGCGCAATCTCATGGTAGGGCGCACTTTTGAGTAACGGTTCCCCATGCTGTCGCCAAAAGCTGAGAAACGCATTTAGGAGTTCCCCTGGAGCAAGTTTTCCGTCTGGAGTCAGCCAACTGGGAGAAATTTGCGGTAAGGAGGCTTGCGGGGTTTGGCTTAACACCCAAGGGAGTACCTCCTGATAAATGGGATTCGCGATCGCTAATCCTCCCTGGGAACTCATGCAACACAAGCCCAAATCAATCAGGAATTGTACATCATCATTGGGAATATCCCCCAACTCCCGACCGACGAGCATGGGTTCAATAATCGCCCGTACCCGGTCTTCTTGCAATAGACTAGCTAAACTATCCAGGTGAGTATCTTGCCGTTGAATCAATATTTCCTTGGCTTGCTCGATATGATCCACCGTAATCACCTGTTGCGAATCAGGCAAAATCACTTCCACAATTTCTTTAGCTAACGCATTGACTAACCAGGGTTGACCCTGAGTTAAGTCAAATGCTCGCTGTACTGCCTCACGCTCAAAAACCTGCCCGGTTTCGCTGGTATGCTGCTCGTACAATTGGGCGACTTCTTTGGCGGTAAAGTTGCTTAGGGTTAAGGATTTAATCTTGATATTGAAGGGGCTTGAGGTGTTCAAGCGGTTACTCCCCCCAGAGGCGATTTTATAGTCCCGTACATCCCGCACCCCAATCAGCGCAACAGAGTGAGGAAATCGTTGGGGACGTTTGGGATACCCAGAACCCAATTGACGCAGTACCGAAATTAGGGTTTCATCCTGCAACGCATCAATTTCATCAATGAACAGGACAAGGGGACGGGGGGAGACTTTTGCCCAAAACCTTAATGCCGCTTGGATACGCTGTCCGGCTTCAGCGGGGAACCATTCCGGTGGATGGAGTTCCCAGGGTAAATAGTCTTCGGCATTCTCGCTCCAACTGCCCAGCATGGCGTTTTCTGCGGCACCTGGATCATGGGGAAAGGCGGCGCCAACTTCTGCCGATACCATGACGGCGGTGTATTGTTCGCTGGCGGTTAACTGTTGGGCGAGGGCAAGCATCGCGGTGGTTTTGCCCGTTTGCCGGGGCGCATGGATGACAAAGTAGCCCTGCTGCTCAATCAGTCGGTCTAGGTTAGGGAGTCGCGCTAGGGGCGAGAGCATGTAGTGGATGTCGGCTTTGCAAGGACCTGCGGTGTTAAACCATTTGGGCATGAGTTTTGAGGTTTGAGTGTGTAGGGGCGGGTTTATGGGTTTGAATGTCGCTATTGATGATAACCTTTCTTCAAACCCGCCCTGACCGAGTTTTGAGCGCGTGGAGGGTTGACATTTTGTTGATTATCTGTATCGGGGTGGGGAGGCGATCGCGCTGGATATTATGTCCTGGATTCACTCAAATTAACGGGAATTTCGATAATAAATTCTGTGCCTTTGCCTAAATCAGAAACACAGCTAATTTTACCTTGGTGTTTTTCCACGATAATCTGGTGACTCACCGCTAACCCTAAACCCGTGCCACTCCCCACTGGTTTGGTGGTGAAAAAAGGATCAAAGATATGCTGACGCACATTCTCACTCATGCCAATTCCGTTATCGCGAATCCGAATAATTATGGAACTGTTGAGTTTTGACCCAACGCTAGGCTCATCGGAAATCGGGTTGGTCGGAACGGGTTTAGGCAATTTCGTCTTACTCTTGATCATAACCTTTGTGCCAAACCCGCCCTGACTGGCTCCCTCATCTTTCCTGCACCTTTGCATCTCTGCATCTCCGCTTCTGTGTACCTCTACTTCCCCATATTCTCTAGGATTAGATACTTCGGTGGTAATGGTAATCAATCGAGGTTTGGCTTGACAGTTTAAGGCTTCAATCGCATTATCAAAGATATTGATAAAGACTTGATTTAACTGACTGGCATAACAGGCAACTTTGGGCAGTTGGCTATAGTGTTTAATCACTTTAATCTCTGGACGATTGCCTTCAGCCCGGAGTCGGTGCTGTAAGATGAACAGGGTGTTATCAATGCCTTCATGGATATCAACGGGTTTTAATTCTGCTTCATCTAATTTGGAAAAGGTTTTGAGCGATCGCACAATTTTCTCGATGCGTTCAATCCCGACTTCCATGGAGTTAATCAGCTTATCCCAATCCTTAACCAAAAACTCTAAATCGATGTCCTCACTCAATTGTTCAATTGCGGCAGTGGGTTCAGGATAGGTTTGCTGATACAGGTGTACGAGTTTTAATAGGTCTTGGAAATAGTTACGGGCATAGGTGATATTGGCGTAGATAAAATTGGCGGGATTATTGATTTCATGGGCGACACCTGCAACCATGCGCCCTAAACTGGACATTTTCTCGGTTTGGATCAGTTGGGCTTGGGTGCGTTTTAATGCTTTCAGGGTGTCTTGTAGCGCCTTGGCT
>CAZNNK010001017.1:0-2611 GCA_964574085.1 uncultured Coleofasciculus sp. | reverse complement strand
ACTTGCGCCCGATTCAATGGTCAAATCTAATCCACAATTTTAGCTGTGCCACGCCGCCATCGTGGGTTAGGTGGGAGTTTAATTCAGGCAATAACCCTTTAATGAAATATCCAACCTAACCCACTAATATTCAGGCGAGAAATGTTTTCAACTAGACTGAACGATTGGGAAGATTTTGAGTTTAAAGGCGTAATTGAATAAAGGGCACACGTCTGTGCGCCCCTACAGTGTGAATGAACTAAATTATCGTAGCCAAGCCGAATCTAATATCTTGCTATTTGATAAGAAATAGGGTAGAAAGGAGAATCCGTTTTTATCGGATGAGTCTCTAATCGGACGTTACCTCCGGTTCATACTCCTGACAGCCTTCGCACGAACCGAGAGGGTTGACAGCACAAAGCAAGAAGGCTGAATTCGCATAATATCGACAGGTATGCTTTTTATCGACCGTGTTGGATAATTGCCTCATGCGTTGCTCGTGAAAATCAATCAAGCGTTTAATCTGAGCATGGGATTTCAGTCTCATGCGTTTAAATCCAATTGTTGTCATCGCTAACTTCACCAAAGACAGTTGTGGGGTCTATAGCAGTTCCAAGCTGTACGTGAAAATATTACCCCTCCCAAACCCTCCCCTTAGCAAGGGGAGGGCAGGGGTGGGGTTCACAACTCATATAAAACGCTATATTTGCTTAATCTTTTGTAGACAACGGTATAATAATCCCTAATTATGCCATAAAATATCTACCCAATTGCACAGATACAATGGGCAACCGGATGCATGAATCAGGTTTTTCCTGTTAGAGTTTCGGTGTCTTCTAGGGGGACAAATCAATGAAATAAAGGAAAAAGCCGCGTCTCCTAAGAAACGCAGCTATTGACTTGAAAGACTCGGTGCGGTAGAATCGCCCTATTAATTACTTCTGATCAAACTAAATTGGTAGCAGGATAATTGTTCACCTATCCTGCTCCTGTTTCTCTAGGACGCGATTACATCAGCAACGGTCAACGAATTCAAGTTATCGAGATTGACTCCCGAAATAGTATCGAGGGTTTGTCCACCAAATTCTCCGTACATTCTAGCCAACGCTCCGGTTAAGCCAGCATTGTAGTCCATCGCCACTTCATTGCGAATGAAGTCCGTGCGCTCATCGACATAATCAAAATCATCAGCAGAAGCCGGACCGCCGACCATCGCCCCGTAGAGGGTGTGTAGATTATCGCGAGAATCGCTGATATTCGTCACTCCAGAAGCCGCACGGTGGTGGGGATTGAGTGCATAGTCCTCACCAAAACCAACCATGTAGCTGAAGTCGCGGGGATTATCGCCCAGAATGTAGTCAATTTGTCCCTCAGCAAAATCCGAGTATTGACCATTGGGGTCATTCACCGTATCCGCGTAGACGCCAGCCAGGAATGAGGTATTGGCGCTGTAGCGCAGAGAACCCCACTGACTCAGCCATGCGAGTCCACCATCGGTATAGGTTGGGGTGCTACCGCCGGGAAGCCAGGAGTTTAACCAGCCTTCCACATCACTCTTATACTCAGATTTGCCCGTTTCCTGAGCTAACAAGATAGCCGCACCATAGGATTTGTCATCCCACGATTGTGTCCATCCTGGACCAATTCCCTGGTATAAACTTTCGGCTTTGTTGAGATAGGTCGTATCCGTATCACCCGCCGCCTCATTTGCTTTGTGTAGCCAGGTTGCACCCCAAACTAGCTCGTCTTGGAAGCCGCTGAAGGAATTGTAGAATTGACCCGCATCTGTAATCGCGTCAGTATAGACACCGCGATATTGGTCGGCAAAATCGTAGAGTTGTTCGGCGTTCTGTAGCAGGGTATCCGCGTAGGCTTCGTCTACTCCTCGGAAGACAATCGAAGCCGCCGCCAGAGACGCCGCTGCTTCCCCGGCTAAATCAGAGCCAGGATTCTGGCGGTCGATTTTATAGGCGGGTCGTTCCATGGTCATGTCTTCCGGAGCGCCCCAAAAACTATGGTCGATGTTACCGTCTCCAACCTGTCCGTAAAACTCTTTCGTCCCTTGACTATCGGTAACGTGAGCTTTGAGAATGTAGTCAGTACCCCACTTGATGGAGTCCAGAATCTCTTC
The DNA here is from genome assembly GCA_964574085.1 of uncultured Coleofasciculus sp. GTDB lineage: Bacteria > Cyanobacteriota > Cyanobacteriia > Cyanobacteriales > Coleofasciculaceae > Coleofasciculus. Next base: position 501 of record CAZNNK010001017.1, on the reverse strand, counting down.
AAATTGTCCACTTTGCTGATAAGCATCCTGGTATTCAACCGCGCCCCAACCCAGCATCGTTAGGGAAGCGGCTCCCGGTAAGCCGAACTTAACATGGTCGCCCGCGTCGTAGTAACCGCCCGTCAGGTCAAGTCCCACATCTGAGCCATCGTTTAGAGCCGAATCACCGCGCCAAGGGATAGGATTGTGATCCGGTAGGTCGCCAGAGCGTTGAGCATAGTAGAAGAGGAGAGACTTTTGCAGTGCTTCCCCATAATTAAAATCCCCTTGCTGAGGAGGGGGTTGGGATAAATCGTTATTGAGAATGGTTCCCACCCCTTGACCGTCTCCAATTGTGGCATTGCTGGCGTTGGAGAGATTAACGTTAAACGTCTCATCGCTCTCGACCGTCGTGTCTCCAGTGACAGCAACACTAATAGTTTTCGAGGTTTCTCCCGCCGCAAAGGTAAGTGTGCCAGATTCAGCGGTGTAGTCAGACCCCGCTGTGGCTGTGCCATTGCC
>CAZNNK010001016.1:0-2619 GCA_964574085.1 uncultured Coleofasciculus sp. | reverse complement strand
GGGCGAAAATTTGAATATAAATTTAATCAATTGCCACTTCCCATAAAAAAAATTTCTAATAAAAAATTGGGGATTTCTGGTGAAAAATTGCTCACAACACCAAAATTGGATAATCTCAGCAAGGATGTGATCGCTATTCTCCTATTTGGCGCTTATTCAGATAATGAAACAACTGCTAGTATTTTAAAAAAATGTACAATGTCTGACTATATAGGTCAAGCTAAAAAACTAAACGACTATATCAAGCAAAGATATATCTGGGTAAGCCGAATTACTGGTGGTGCTGAAGCCAACAATCTAGGTCAAATGGCACAAGCATTTGTCAAAAACTATCTTGAAGATAAATTTAAAAATTCAGAGTTTTCTGATATTACCTTTAATATGAATGGCTCTGTGCCTGGTGTCACACATACTGATGATAAAACTAATCGGCCGATAAGCTTTGATTTAGTTGTTGCTTATCAAAATAAGTATGTTGCTGTTGAAGTTAGTTTTCAAGAGACCACTAATAGTGTAATGGAACGGAAAGCAGGTCAAGCGAAATCGCGGTTTGAGCAAATTGAACGAATGAATTACAAAATTGCATACGTTCTTGATGGAGCAGGATATTTCTCATCACATAGAGAAAATGTTCTCAAAACCCTATGTTCACATAGTCATTGCTCTGTTGCTTTCTCTCCCACAGAGCTTGATGTTTTATACCAATTTATTTTTAATTATTTTAAATTCCAATAAGTTTATTATAAATGATATAGTAAAACAAACTGATTCCAATTATCTATGTCAAGCCTACCCAAAATTCGGTTTATTGATTTGTTTGCAGGCATAGGGGGTATGCGCCTAGCCTTTGAACAAGCTGCTGACGCCTTAAACTGTAAAACTGAATGTGTTTTAGCGAGTGAAATCAGTGCAGATTGTCAATGGGTTTACAAAAATAATTTTAATCATGAGGTATTAGGAGATATCCGAACAATTAATCAATTACCACCCCATGACGTTTTATTGGCAGGTTTTCCTTGTCAGTCTTTTTCTTATGCAGGTAAGAAAGCAGGATTTGGAGACACGAGAGGAACATTGTTTTTTGAAATATTGAGATTAATCGATACCTGTAAACCTCAAGCCTTAATTTTTGAAAATGTTCGCGGTCTTTATAGTCATGATCGGGGTAGAACGCTAGAAACAATCAAGCGTGAAATTAAAGAGCGAGGCTATAGCTTTGATACATTTCTCCTAAACAGTGCTAATTTTGGATTGCCGCAAAACCGGGTTCGCCTGTACATGGTCGGGATTTTAGGCGCTTCGCCAAAATTTGAGTTAATTTCTGATGTGGGTTCACCTGATTCCCATTCTTATAATTGTCAGCAGCTATCCTTATTTAATCCCTTGAGCAAACCTGTTGCTGTGGCTGATATATTAGAAGATAATCCGGATTCTAAATATGATTGTTCGCCGGAGTTTGTTGAAGCCCTAAAAAATCGATTAAACAATAATTTGAATCAATTGCATGGTCGGCGGCTGATTGATTATCGTGGCGGAAATTCTCTGCACTCATGGGAACTGGGTTTACGGGGAAAATGTAGTCCGGAAGAAATTGAGTTAATGAATCGTTTTATTTTGAAGCGCAGGAATAAAGTATTCGGTCGTAATCAAGATGGTAAGTTGCTTAGTCGAGAGCAAATCGCCAGCTTTTTTAATCATCCCCATCTCGACCAGGTTCTTGACTCACTCGTTGCCAAAAAATATTTAAAACTTGTTGATGGTAAATACAAACCTGTGTCAGGAAACTTCTCGTTTGAGGTATACAAGTTTTTAGATCCCCGTAAAATATCAGTCACGTTGGTTGCTAGCGATGCCAATCGATTAGGAATTTATCACAATGATCGGGTTCGGAGAATAACACCGCGAGAAGCCGCACGTCTCCAGGGATTTCCCGATGAGTTTATTTTGCATAGTAATGATGATAAAGCGTACTATCAGTTAGGTAATTCTGTCAGTATCAATGTTGTGAAAGCGGTCGCCCGCGACGTTATTTTGAATACATTATCATGTCAACACACCAACAAAAGTCCGATGACGCTCAACTCTCTATCTGGAAAGTGATTATTGGGAACATGTCAAGTTTGCACAAAATGTTCAAGCTAACCAAGGGAGTTGGGTTGAGGAACGAAACCCAATCTACAATGTTTATATGCACCGTAATTCTCGGCGCGATTGCGTTTACTATCTGGAGTTACTCTAGCTTTACAGGTAGCGCAGTTGCGGCTAATCTGCACTTCTGTTCTAATTTATCGAAGGGTAGTATTATAACGATGCTCTCACCAGATACACAACCCATCAAACCAACGATTCCAGAACTGATCCAACGGCAAGTCCAAGCTTGGGAAACGGCTGATTCCGATAAAATCATCGCTGATTTTGCCGAAGATAGTGTATTTATTGTCCCTGGTTCTCGATTCAGGGGTAAACAGCAAATTCAAGCAGCAGCAGACGATTATTTTGCTCAAGTTACAGAAACTAAGATTACTATTAATACCATAATTATTCAGGGAAATAAAGGAGCTGTAGAATGGATTTGGCGTCAAAGGAATAAAGAAACAGGTGAACTATCAAAAGTTGAGG
>CAZNNK010001015.1:0-2626 GCA_964574085.1 uncultured Coleofasciculus sp. | reverse complement strand
CTATCAGCAAGCCCAAACCGAAATCCACCAACGCCAAAAAGCAGAAGGAACCCTACGACAACAGGTTCAGCGAGAACAGTTAGTCCGGGCGATTACTCAACGCATCCGTCAATCGCTGAATTTAGAGGACATTCTCGAACGTACCGTGGCAGAAGTGCGCCAGGTGCTGCAAACTGATCGGGTGATTATTTTACGCTTCAATCCCGACTGGAGTGGTGAGGTAGTGGTTGAATCCGTCGATCCGCGCTGGTGTTCGATTTTAGGCAACCGCATCTACGATCCCTGTTTTGAGAAAACCTACCTCTCGCTCTACCAACAAGGTCGAGTGAGAACCCTAGACGATATCTATGCCGCTAATCTGAGCCAATGTTATATTGACGTACTCGCCCAGTTCCAGGTACGAGCTAACCTGGTTGTGCCAATTGTCCACAGTGAAAAACCTCTACCCACCCCACAGTCTCAACTCGATATCCAAACCCCCAGCCAAAGCCCAACCCGCTTGTGGGGACTACTGATTGCCCATCACTGTAGCGCACCTCGGAAATGGCAATCCTTTGAGATTGACTTACTCGACGGGCTCGCCTCTCAGGTGGCTATTGCCATTCAACAAAGCCAACTCTACGAACAGGCAAAATCTCTGTTCTGGCGAGAGCGAGTGATCAATCAAGTGACTCAAGCCATCCGCCGTTCGTTGGATGTAACTACGGTTTTTGAGACAGCTGTCCAAGAGATTGGCGAACTCTTACCCGTGGATCAGGCGGAAATTGTCCAATATTTGCCGGAACGCCAGTCTTGGTTATCTGTGGCAGAGTATCGCCGCTTTCCCTCGGATCAGAGTACGCTGGGACAGGAAATTCCCGATCAAAGTCATCCCCTAGCCGAACGGCTCAAACAATTAGAAATTATTACGCAGGATAGGAGTCCATTTAACCAAGACATTCCGGGGGCTTGGTTATGGGTACCCTTGCACTTTAATTCCCAGATATTAGGGAGTTTGAACTTAGGCAAAACCCGTCATCCAGATTCCTGGCAAGACTCCGAGGTCGAATTAATCGCCGCCATTGCCGACCAAGTGGCGATCGCGATCGGTCAAAGTCAACTGTACCATCAGGCTCAGTATCACCTCAAACGAGAACAAGTGATTAATCACCTGACTCATGCGATTCGTTGCTCCCTTGACTTAGACACGATTTTTTCCACCGCCACCCAGGAAATTGAGAGCCTTTTGCAAGTTGATCGCGCTCAAATTTTCCAACATCAACCCGAACGCCAGTTGTGGGTGAATGTCGCCGAGTCCTGTCGGGGTGACTGTTTGCCCAAAGCCTTGGGGGTGGAAATTCCCGATGCTAATAATCCCCTGGCTGAACGACTCAAAGGCTTAGAAGTGGTGCGGATTACAGATACCCGGTGTTTGGCAGACGCCACCAATACAGCTGTCGCCCAGCAGTTTCCGGGGGCGTGGTTGTTGGTTCCCCTGCACTGTGGGGACTCGGTTTGGGGCGCCCTAACCCTGATGATGGATCATCGACTTTACAATTGGCAAGACGCCGAGGTGGAGTTGATTTGTACCATCGCCGATCAATTAGCGATCGCACTGCAACAAGCCGAACTTTATGAACAAAGTCGCAAGGCCCAAGCCAAAGCCTTAACCCACGCCCAACAGCTTGAGCAAACTGTCGCTAAACTCCAGAAAACCCAAGCGCAGTTGGTGCAAAGTGAGAAAATGTCCAGCTTAGGACAGTTAGTCGCGGGAGTTGCCCATGAAATTAATAATCCGGTTAACTTTATTTATGGTAATTTAGCCCATGCCAGTGACTATGCTGCCGATCTATTGGGATTAATCGAACTCTATCAACAGCAATATCCTCAGCTCACGCCCGAAATCCAGTCCGAAATGGACGCGATCGATCTGGACTTTTTGGTGGAAGACTTACCCAAACTGCTGGATTCCATGAAAGTCGGAGCCGAGCGGATTTGTGAAATTGTCTACTCCCTGCGGAATTTTTCCCGTATCGCTGAAGCGGAAATGAAAGCCGTCGATATTCATGAGGGCATTAATAGTACCCTGATGATTCTGCGAAATCGAATCAAAGCACGAGGCGAGAATCCGGGAATTCAGATTATTAAAAACTATGATGATCTGCCCAAGGTTGAATGTTACGCTGGACAGATAAATCAAGTATTTATGAATTTGTTAGTCAATGCCATTGATGCCATTGATGAGCAAAACAAAAAGCGGTCACTGGACGATATTAAAGCCAATCCTAGCACAATTCGAGTCCAGACAGAACTCTTAGATAACCAAGAGGTGGCAATCCGAATTATCGATAATGGTCCCGGAATGACGGAGCAGGTTCAGCAACAACTATTCCATCCCTTCTTTACGACTAAACCAGTGGGAGCAGGGACAGGTTTAGGATTATCGATTAGCTATCAAATTGTCGTTGAAAAACATAGCGGTCAGCTTTTCTGTCACAGTCAGTTAGGGCAGGGAACCGAGTTTGTGGTTCAGATTCCAGTGCGTCAATTCCGGAAATAAGTGAAAGAAACCCGCTGGTTTAGAGAATAGCTATATCTGCTTTTTACAAATTGGAAATGCCCCAAGTGTGAGTTTACGGGTCATATC
>CAZNNK010001014.1:0-2632 GCA_964574085.1 uncultured Coleofasciculus sp. | reverse complement strand
ACTCTAGGTTTATCCGAGTCATATCGGCATTAACCCAGTTTTCACAGTCTTTGGTTATCGGTCAGGATGACAAAATCAAGGATAGCAGGGAGGGGTGACACCCCCTATGTAAAGCACAACACAATCAGCACATCGGAAGCCAGATGCACCTGAGGCAGTAAGACCAAATCCGCTTAAGGAACCCCCTTTATCCCTAAGACTTTACACCTTTTTTAACTGGAGAGTTACTTCCGCCGCGCTGGTGTAGTGGACTGACACAGCTAAAATAGGGTTTTGTTTGTAGTAAGCACAAAGAGTGCTATAACGCTTAGCTGGAGAGGGCTGAAGCCCTCACTACGAACCAATTCTCGCTCCACCAAATAAGGTGTGCCACGACAGTAGGGTGTGGGGGTGCCAGGCGTTAGCGCTGGGCTTAATGCTTAAGATCGGCTAACTGCGGTCACTAGACCAACATTCTCGCACAATACATCCGTCGCGTTATATTGTTCCCACAAAACCCGATAGAGATGTAACGGCGAAGCCTTACCCTTCACCCAAACTGGTGATATCTTTTCGAGAGGAATAGTCGGATCACCTAGCTGATCAAACGTACTTTCAGCAATTAAAATTTCCCCGGCTTTAGCCACGTCACAAATTCGACTACTCACATTCGTCGTATCACCTATCGTGGCATATTGAATCAAATTTTTAGACCCAATATTTCCTGCCGCAACTGTCCCCGTATTCAAGCCAATGTGAATTTGTATCGGTTGTCGGTTTTCGCGAATCCATTTTTGATTTAAGCGGGACACCGCCCATTGCATTTCAATCGCCGCCTGTACCGCTAAATCTACATCATTGGGTTGGCGATATGGTGCGCCCCAAATTGCCAGAATTCCATCACCAATATACTTTTCTAATGTTCCTTCATAAGGAAACACAATCTCTTCAACAATGACCTGAAAATACTCATTCAGCATTTCCACAATCTCACACGGTTCCATTTCCCCTGACATTTGCGTATAGTTGCTAATATCAGCAAACAAAGCCGTCACTTCTGTCTCCACCGTGGCTAAATTCCCTTCTTCCCGTAACTTACGACTCACCGATTGAGGAAAGAATCGTTCCAACTTTGCCCGCATCACTTCCTGTTCTTGCATTTTCTTATACAGGCGAGAATTTTCGATCGCGATCGCGGCTTGGTTGGCTAGACAGGTTAAGAACTCTAAATCTTCATCAGAATAAATATCAGTCATTGACAAATTATCCACGTACAATACGCCAATTACCTCATCTGCGGGCTTCAGCGGAACACACATTGCGGCATGAATTCCTTGTTCAACAATAGAGATTGAATCATTAAATAAGTTATCTTTCCGCGCATCATGGGTGAGAATTGCATCCCCCTGATTACGGACAAAATTAGTGATTTTGCTACTGTAAAAGTTTTCGTCAGTTGGGATTCCAGACCGCCAGTTTACGGCTTTTTGTTCCAGACTATCATGGGTTTCATTAACCATCAAAATTGTGGCGCGATCGATATGCATAATTTCAAACAGCAAATCGACGATTTTTTGCAGCAATTGATCGGGGTCTTCAGGAGAGGACAGTTGTTTACTAACTTCCAGTAAAATTTGCAATTTATCAACCGTTCGTTGATGAGCATCCCGCTGCTTCAGCTTAATAATAGAGTTGTCTGATTTATCGGTTTGCAATAAGTCAGTAATTGCAATTCGAGTTTCTTCCGGAGAGACTTGCTTGACAATTGAAAGTTCAGTATCACTGTCTGATGATGCAGGTTCCTTAACCTTAGATATTTGCTGCACAAATTGGAATGATACATTTCCTAAACGAATAGAATCTCCATCCTTAAGTTGACATTCTTCTATTTTAAATTCATTAACAAATGTACCATTTAGACTATGGAGATCCCGAAGTATCACAACGTCAGGAGAAAGCAGAATTTGAGCGTGATAACGGGAAAGATAGCTATGGTCAACCACAATAGTATTATCCTCTTCCCGCCCAATGGTATTCGCGCCCAAACTTAACGGATAGATTTGCTTGTGCAAAATTTCACAAGTACAGATTAAGTAAGTCACTTGTTTAAAGGGGGTAAGATTGCTAAAAACTGTTAAGGAAACACTATATAGTTCTGATCCAAGGATTATTAGAACCAGTTTCAGGAGCAATTCGCGCTTTCCAGACGGCTTATGATTCGGGACTGTACAGGAGTATATGTAGGGTAGGCAATGCCCACCCTGCCTCTATATAGGGTTTTAATCCTCAAATCGCGTAAGTCCTACTGTATTACCAAGGAAGCTGCTAATAACCGAGTCTTATTCAATGTTCCTATCTCTTTATTCTGACTACAGGGATTCTGTCAGATAGATGTGTGTTAGGAATTGGTGAGGAATTGGCAAAGAGTCTATAAAGTTGTAATTTGTAATTTGTAATTTGTAATTTGTCATTCGTCATTCGTCATACTCGCTTTCATCGAGAAGCAAGCTACGTCATTCGTCCTTTGTTAATTGTTGATGGTTCCGCCGAAAAAATTTCCTCATTTTCCCTATCTTCCCTATCTTCCCTATCTCCCCTATCTTCCCTATCTCCCCTATCTTCCCCATCTTCCCTATCTCCCCTATCTTCCCCA
>CAZNNK010001013.1:0-2638 GCA_964574085.1 uncultured Coleofasciculus sp. | reverse complement strand
CCCTAACCCTCCCCTTGTCAAGGGGAGGGAACTTCTCCCCCAGCTTTTCGATGAACTCTCTGTTCCCTATTCCCTATTCCCTATTCCCGTTAAAACTTGTCTTGATAATAAATTTGGATTAAATTTTCCAATTTCTCGTCAGGGCAACATTCAATCAATGCTTCAAATACCTCCAGCAATTTTGCACCACTTTCTCCTAAAGTTGGACTCAATCCCCAAACATCCTGTACCCAGTCTTGAGGGCGTTCATCGTCAAACACTAAACGTTCTAGCAGTTGCTTGGCTTCTGTTTTAGAAATCTGTTCGTTGTCATTTCTCATGGATAATTAGTCATTCGGGACTTATAGTTGGGGACAGTTCCTCACAAACTGAAATGAATGTCACCCCTCAATTATTGGTCAAGCGTTTCCATTTGATAACGAATAGCTGCAATTCCTTGCTCATTTCCTAATGCTTCAAAAATCGCCAAGGCATTTTGATAAGACGATTGCGCCATTTCTTCTTTGCCTTGTTGACTGTAGATTATCCCCATATTGTATAAAGCTAGAGCTTGTAACTCAGGGATATTCTCAGCGTTGAAAATGTCTAAAGCTTGCTGGTGAAAGTCTAAAGCTGGGGCATATTCTTTTAAGTTTTGATGGGATAATCCCAAGTAATACAGAACCTCTCCTTCTAAGATATTTTCGTTCAAGTCTTGATAAATACTGAGCGCTTCTTGAAGGAAATCGATCGCTTGCTCATTTTGATCTTGAGCGAAATAAAGTTTGCCAATATTACCCAATACAATGCCTTCACTGCGGCGATTATCCACTTCTCGGAAAAGTGCCAGTGACTTTTGGTGCAGATCCAGTGCCTGAGAATATTGTTCTAGACTTGAATAGACTGAACCCATGTAATCAAGGATAATCGCTTCTTGGTACGGATCATCGAAGGTTTTGGCTAGGCTTAAGGCTTGTTCGTAAGCGTTTAGTGCATCATCATACTGTTGACGATGCTCATAAATTAGACCAATTTGGGTCAGGGCTATGGTTTCTTCTACGGGGGCTTCGACTTGCTTAAATAGGTTGGATGCTTCCTCTAGTCGATTCAACGCCTCCTGCATTTGACCTTGCTGATACAGATTAATTCCTTCATCTAGCAACTGTTGGGCTTGACTGACTTGATCTTGAGAGGTTTGGGCTTGTACCTGGGTTGATAGAGATAGCGATAGATTAGGCGATAGGGAAATCGGCGAGAGGAATGTTAACAGCAGCGTCGCTGTCGCCAAGCTGAGAGAGTGAAGTCGGTGGGGTAAGGATAAATAGGTCATGAGGCTAAAATCGTAGTTTATCAGGATCGAGCAGATGACACCATAAAAAAGCAGAAGGCAGAAGCAGAAGCAAAATTTCAAGCTACAGTCTCACCAACCGCCTAGGGTTAAAACCCAAGGAACCAAAAGCTTAAGTCGTTTAAAGACGACTACATAAGAGTTTTATATTCTATTTTAATAGAAACCTCTTTTTTGCCCTGGCGACTAGAAGCCCTGGCGACTAGAAGTCGCAGCTACACAAACAAAGTCCGCCTGCGCGGACTAGCTTATTCCATTATGCCTAATTCTAGAGATTGAAGCCAAAGGGAGGCAGGATGTGTTCAATATCCGATCCTAAACGAATCGTGACGCCAAACGTCTCTTGCCACGTTCCCACTACACTGGTGAAGAAATAGGAACTATTGGCATCTAACTCTTGTTCGACTAAAATCTCTGTTTGGTCACTAATCTCTAATGTTAGACCCTCTGGGAAACCTGTTGGAGACTCTGTGCCTAAAATGATCAGTAACGCCCATTCGGGGACGGTTGCAGATAAGAGGGGCCACGTTATCGCATACAAGCGCAGGGGGATGTCTGCTACTTGGAGATTACGATACGCGCCCTTGGCTTGAGGCGGAATTTCGACGTTATTGTACTCCAGTTGTTGCACGATCGCATCCAATTCTTCAGTGGCTGATCGGCGCATGGCGGTAGCGGGGGTTAAACTAGGCAGAAGTTGCCAGGAGAGTTCTTGGGCGAGTTCGTCTAATTCATCCTGTAACCAGCGTCCCACATTAATTACGTTTCGGGTGATGCGGCTGAGTACATCAGACAGGTAGTTTCGCAGGGTGGGTTGGCTTTGGGGATCGGTTTGCAGTTGATACAGCCAGGTGCGTAACTCCGAACGGGTGAGTACGAGGGTGGCTTGTTCCCAGGTTAATACTTGCCAGAGTTGAGACGCCGGAGACTGGAGTTGGGGGAGTTGGGTTTCCAGTTGCGATCGCGTCTGGGCAAGTTGTAGGCGGCGATCACTGGGAATCGGGGGGAGGGGGATGGCGCTGGGGGTTAAACAGCGTAATTCTAAGAGGAGGTGACTGGGTTCGGTGTCGAAGCAATCCAGGGGAAATGAATAAGTCCAATCCTCCTCAGGGGTTAAGCCTAGAGTATCCCGGTGTTCGATGAGTTGAGGATAGGAGATAAACCCTTTAACCACAGCGGTTTCCTCTTCTTCTTGTACGTCTACGATGACGTAGAAATGGGGGATGAATTCGGGAATATCGACGACGGTTCGGGGTATAGATATCTGATCATCGGTTAGGCTACCTTGGGCAATTAGACAGAGGGTAAACC
>CAZNNK010001012.1:0-2639 GCA_964574085.1 uncultured Coleofasciculus sp. | reverse complement strand
GGGGTACATATTGTTACCGTTAACGATTACCTGGCACGTCGGGACGCGGAATGGATGGGACAAGTACACCGTTTCCTGGGATTAACCGTGGGACTGATTCAGTCGGGAATGAGTCCTTCAGAACGACAGCGCAACTACGCCTGTGATATTACCTACGCCACAAACAGCGAGTTGGGGTTTGACTACCTGCGGGATAATATGGCAACCTCAATGAACGAGGTGGTGCAGCGTCCCTTCAATTACTGCATCATTGACGAAGTAGACTCCGTACTCATTGACGAAGCCCGTACTCCCCTGATTATTTCCGGGCAGGTGGAACGCCCTACCCAGAACTATATCAAAGCGGCAGAAATCGCGAAAATGCTTCAGCCGGAGGAGCATTATGAAGTGGATGAAAAAGCGCGGAATGTCATCCTGACCGATGAAGGCTTTATCGAGGCAGAAAAACTCCTAGAGGTTGGGGATTTGTATGATCCGGAAAATCCCTGGGCGCATTATATCTTCAATGCGATTAAGGCAAAGGAACTGTTTACCAATGACGTAAACTACATTGTGCGTAACGGCGAGGTAGTTATCGTCGATGAGTTTACCGGACGGGTATTACAGGGACGCCGTTGGAGTGATGGACTGCACCAAGCGATTGAAGCAAAAGAAGGCGTCGATATTCAAAAAGAAACCCAAACTTTAGCCACGATTACCTATCAAAACTTCTTTTTGCTCTATCCCAAGTTAGCGGGGATGACCGGAACCGCGAAAACAGAAGAAGCCGAATTTGAAAAAATTTATAATCTGCAAGTTACAATTATTCCCACCAACAAGCCCCCCGGACGGCGGGATATGTCCGATGTGGTGTATAAAACCGAGGCAGCCAAATGGAAAGCCGTTGCCCGCGAATGTGCCGAAATGCACGAACTAGGGCGTCCGGTACTGGTGGGAACAACCAGTGTGGAAAAATCTGAACTGCTTTCGGGGTTGTTAAACCAATTGAACGTTCCCCATAACCTGCTCAATGCCCGACCGGAAAACGTGGAACGGGAATCCGAAATTGTCGCCCAAGCAGGGCGCAAAGGGGCGTTGACGATCGCCACCAATATGGCAGGGCGTGGTACTGATATTATCTTGGGGGGTAACGCTGACTATATGTCGCGGCTGAAAGTGCGAGAATATTTCATGCCGCAAATTGTCATCCCCGAAGAAGAAGATTCCTTTGCGACTATGGCAGCAGGAGGTGGAAAACGCTCCCAAGCTCAAGGGTTTGCGCCCGGTAAAAAAGTGAAAACCTGGAAAGTGAGTCCCCAGATTTTCCCCACCCAGTTGTCTCAAGAAACGGAGCAAAAACTGATCGAAGCCGTGAAGTTTGCGGTGCAAAAGTATGGGGAACGCAGTTTACCGGAATTGGAAGCCGAAGAAAAAGTGGCGATCGCGGCGGAAAATGCCCCGACGGATGACCCGGTGATTCAGAAACTGCGGGAGGTTTGTCGGGCAGTACGCCAGGAATATGAAGCCTTTACCCATAAGGAACACGATGAGGTAATCAGTATCGGCGGATTGCATGTCATTGGTACCGAACGCCACGAATCTCGCCGGATTGATAACCAACTGCGGGGACGGGCAGGACGCCAAGGTGACCCGGGTTCGACGAAGTTTTTCCTCAGTTTAGAGGATAACTTGTTGCGGATTTTTGGGGGCGATCGCGTGGCGGGGATGATGAATGCCTTCCGGGTAGAAGAAGACATGCCCATCGAATCGGGTATGTTGACTCGTTCCTTAGAAGGGGCGCAGAAAAAAGTGGAAACCTTCTACTATGACACCCGGAAACAGGTGTTTGAATATGACGAGGTGATGAATAATCAGCGACGGGCAATTTATGCCGAACGTCGTCGGGTGTTAGAAGGGTTAGATCTCAAAGAACAAGTCATCCAATATGCAGAAAAGACAATGGATGATATTGTAGACGCCTACGTCAACCCGGATTTGCCGCCGGAAGAATGGGATTTAGGCAGCTTGGTGTCCAAGGTACAAGAGTTTGTCTATTTGCTGCAAGATCTTCAGCCAGAACATCTGGATGATATGACGGTTACAGAGATTAAAACTTTCTTGCATGAAGAAGTCCGCAAAGCGTATGACATCAAAGAAGCCCAAATCGATCAAATTCAACCGGGATTGATGCGACAAGCGGAACGGTTCTTCATCTTGCAGCAGATTGATACTCTATGGCGGGAACATTTGCAGTCGATGGATGCGTTGCGCGAATCAGTGGGGTTACGGGGGTATGGACAGAAAGACCCACTGATTGAGTATAAGCAAGAAGGATATGAAACCTTCTTGGAAATGATGATTGACATCCGTCGCAATGTGGTGTACTCGCTGTTCCAATTCCAGCCGCAAGTGCAACCGCAAGCGGTCTAATTGTTGTCATTTGTCATTTGTCATTTGTCATTCGTCATTTGCAATAATTGAACGGTTAGGTAGGGGCGGGTTTAGTTACATCAGGGTGAAAACGAAATGTTAGTAGTAAAACCCGCCCCTACAAAAGATGTTTTATCGGAACGCCTCTTTTCCCTCTGCTTCCCCTGCTCCCCCTGCTCCCCCTGCCTGACAGGTGTAGGTTTTTTACCTTAGGGTGGGGACAAGACAAG
>CAZNNK010001011.1:0-2647 GCA_964574085.1 uncultured Coleofasciculus sp. | reverse complement strand
TCCTACTCAATTTTAATTGTATCCGACTACTTAACCTCTCTTCATACCTGTCCTTCGTCACAAAAGGGGGATATAGGTAGCGAATGTTACCTAAAGCAGCTTTCCGGTTGGACTTTTCTGAAAACTCTTCCTTTAGATAGAGGCACATTCAACTCTTCTTTGGGAAAAGGTATTGATGTGTATGCTTAATGATGTAATCACTAGGGCAACCTGATACAGGTTCAGTACAAACTTGCCTATTATCAAAACTTGTTTGGTAAACTGCTGGAGTTCAAAAGCTAATTTGCTCAATCATCACTTGGAATAGATAAGTAAACCTCACTCAAGACTATGATTATAATATTAGTACTTCTCACCATTTACCTGTTGATCGCTGGATTGTTTTGCATAAACTGGTTGAATGCATTCCAGAAAGAGACGAATTTATCGTCTGAGCAAAAAACTCGGTGTCGGATAGTTTTTATCATTGCCACTGTTCTGTGGCCCCTCACCTTTCCAATTTCATACCTGGAGAACTGTTCTAGAGTTTAAGGCAGAGTTGGGCTGACTTGGCTAGACCAATCATGGCATCCTAAAAAAAAGGAAACAGTCACGAGGTTAAGGATGTCAGAAGCGTCAGCACAAAAGCGGATAGTCGTCGTTGGTGCAGGATGGGCAGGTTTAGGTGCAACTCATCATCTTGCCCAACAAGGCTACGATGTTACTCTTCTAGAAGCCGCCCCCTATCCTGGTGGATTGGTGGCTGGATGGAAAACCTCTGGCGGACGTTCAGTGGAGGGGGGTATTCATGGGTTCTGGTATCCCTATCGCAATATCTTTCGCCTGGTTCATGAATTAGGACTCCAACCCTTTACTCCTTTTACTCATTCCTCCCAATATTCTCCGGCTGGATTAGAAGTCGAATCGCCTCTGTTTCAACATGAGTTCCCGCTGCCTACCCCATTGGGAACGTTTCTCTACCCTAAGTTTAAACGCTTACCTCTAATTGACAGGCTTTCGGCTTTGCCTCTTCTCTATGCTCTGATTGATTTTGATAATTCTGATCAAGCGTGGCGACGTTATGATCAGGTAACTGCCCGTGAACTCTTTAAACAGTTTGGTGTCTCTGCCCGATTGTATCGAGATGCCTTTGAACCGATGCTATTGGTGGGATTATTTGCCCCTGGTGAGCAATGTTCAGCCGCTGCCGCCCTGGGAATGCTCTATTACTTCATTTTGGCTCACCAACCCAATTTTGATGTCGTCTGGTGTCGGGGAACGGTGGCAGAGATGATTTTTAAACCTTGGGTGGAACGGATTGAGAAAGCTGGGGGACGAGTACTGACGAATAAGCGGGTGAATGATATTCTCTTGGACGATAGGGGTAAGGCGAAAGCGGTCGTCTGCGGCGAGGATGTCTTTGAAGCCGATGCGGTTATTTTTGCCGTTAGTGTAAATGGCATGAAAAAAATTGTCAGTGCAAGTAGTAGCTTGCAACCCTATTCTGAATTCCGGAATTTAAGAAACTTAGGGGCAATTGATGTCCTAGCCACTCGGTTGTGGTTTGACCGAAAGGTTATTATTCGGAATCCGTCTAATGCTTGTTTTGGCTTTGATCCGACGACGGGGTGGACATTTTTTGATTTGAATGCGCTGCATGATGAATATGCTTATCAACCGGGAAGTGTCATCGAAGCGGATTTTTATCATGCGAATCAGTTATTGCCGATGAGTGATGAGCAAATTGTGGCAAAGGTTCATCGCGATTTAGCCACTTGTGTGCCAGAGTTTCGGGATGCCAAGGTGATTGATAGTAGTGTAATTCGCGTACCGCAAGGAGTAACGCATTTTGCCCCGGGAAGTTATCAGTATTTGCTGCCAGCGACAACTCCGATTGATAATGTGTTTATGAGTGGGGATTGGGTTGTTACTAAGCACGGGTCTTGGTCACAGGAGAAGGCATACATAACGGGTTTAGAGGCAGCAAATTTAGTAATTGACCGTTTTGGGTACGGAAATAAGGCAACGATTATTCCGGTTGAACCGGATGAACCTCATATTCAAATGGGGCGGATGATTAATAAAATGGTGCGGGATTGGGGGAAGACAGTATTACCTGATTTTTGGTTACCTTAGAAGAAAGGCAAAAGGCAGATGGCACTAGGTTAGGGAGGGCGGGTTTTGTTGAAAGGTTATCGGTCAATAGCAAAATTAAGCGGCTAAACCCGCCCCTACAATTTATTCACTGGATTCTGCCGAATATATTGTAAGATACCTTGTGCGATCGCGCTTGCCATTTGGCTCTGGTGTTCGGGTGTCGCTAGGCGGGGGTTATCGTCTCGTCCGGTAACAAATCCAACTTCCACGAGAACAGCGGGGATATGGTTATTCCGCAGCACGTAAAATCGGGCTTGTTTCACGCCGCGATCGCGAATCTGAATTCTCTGTAAAATGCTATTATGAATGGTTTGAGCTAAACGCTGCCCATTTGAGTAATAATAGGTTTCTAATCCATTCACATCAGGACGACGACCAACAGCATTCGCATGGATACTCACAAATAAATCCGCTTGGGCTTGTTTTGCCATCTCCACGCGGGGTGCTAAGTCTACAAAATAATCGCTAGTTCGAGTGAGAATGACTTGAATCCCTTGTTGCTGTAAAATAG
>CAZNNK010001010.1:0-2647 GCA_964574085.1 uncultured Coleofasciculus sp. | reverse complement strand
CGGTAGCACAATGTCTAAAATAATCACATCCGGTTTCTCGCTGGTAATTTTCGCCAGCGCCTCTTCGCCACTATGAGCAACTAAAACATTGATACCCCCTTGTTGTAAGCAACTCGAAAGAATTTGGATATCAGTTAATGAATCTTCAACAACTAAAGCCGTTCCCATGATATTTACCTCATGAATACAAAAGAAAGTGGTCAATGATAGTAATTGTTCGCTTCATGTTCCTGGTTAGTATTGCTACTTAAACACGATGAACAATGAACGATGAACAATTAACAAACACCCGGTTTGATATGTTTTTGGAGTACCATGAGCAAATTCCTCGAATTTAAAGGCTTGCTCAAGAAGTCTGAGGCTCCCACATACTTGGCGTGCAGTCGATCCGCTGCCCCGTCTTTTCCGGTTAAAAAGACAATCGGCGTGTTTTGGAAACAGGACAGTTTGCGTAATTGAGTACAAAGCTCATATCCGTTGACATTTGGCATCACCAGATCTAAAAAGATTAAATCGGGTTTGCGAACCAAAAGCGTTGGAATAGCTCGCAGAGCATTTTCTACACCAACAAATCGGTAACCCGCCGCCCCGATTACTTTTTCCATGGTGTGAATTACCCAACGACTGTCATCGACACAAGCAACCAGGGATTGGGTTGAGGTGGCGTTTGCCCTTTTGAGCGGTGTTTTCGGTACGTTGGCTTTCCCGGAGTTGGGCGTAATACCCCTGGGATAAGCTTTAACCCTCTCTTTCCCTGGTTCTACGCGCCTTGGCAAAACCCGCCGTGGCTCGTCTCTACATTTTTCTCTGCTTTCCTGCTGATCAGCACCACCGTTTCTATCCCTAGCAATAGGAGAAGTGGGTGCTGGTAAATCGGGAATGGTAGTTAGTTCGACCCAACCTGATTTCAGATAAGGCATTAACGCTTGAGCAACGTCCACAACACGCCGACGCTGTTTTACCGCTAAGTCACGTAATGTATGTTGTCCATCAAGTACGTTAGTTAACGTTTGGTAAACCTCGGCGGAACGGTTGTTTCGTAACTGTTCCGGTTGTTTAATCACAGGAGCTTGATTGGCAGAATACTCCCCAAGCTGGGCATTTTGCCAAGTTTGCCACAGAGACTGTACCTGTGCGATCGCCTGATTAATTTCAATCAAAACCAGTTTCGTCGGTAACGAATAATTATGCTGGATTTGATGGGTAATTTGCTTCGCTTGCGCGATATCGAATACAACCTCAGTCAGCATCGCCCGAATCATATTGGCGGCTTGTACGGGAGTGATTCGTTGCTGCTTCACCCAGAGACACAATAGCTGATAGTCCCAGCACTTTTTAACATTGATACTGGCTAGATCGCGCCGAATTGTGTCAGGATGAGTCAAAACTTGAGGGCAGTGAATGGCTAAATTACGTTGCCACTGTCTCACCGGATGCACTCCTCCTGTGACATAAAGGATACCGCCTAAGTGCAAAAAAAAGATCCATTGGTGTCCCTTTAGATCATTCAACACCAGTTCACCGCTAAACTGAAATCGCTGTAAGGTTCTAAGAGACCGAACTTGCTCTAGGGAAGAGAGCGTTGGAGTTGAGATTACAGAGGGAATTTGTCTAGCCGTCATCGGTTTCCTGCTATGACTAAGGGTTTAACAAAAGTCGGGAATGTCTAATAGTGTCGGTGTTTTATACCCGCGTTAGACTTCAGCCGCTTTTGAAGGGAACATCACCCTGAAACCTTAGTTAGACAAAGTTTTTTTGTTTCCAAAAGACTACCTTTGCCAACTCTCATAAGATTTTGAAATTTCTCTATTAGGACAGTAAACAGGGGGCAATCACTACAGCGTTCTGAGCGATATCAGACCTGGAATTGTAGATGCTGGTCTGATTCATAAACACCCTGTATCCCTACAATTAAGCTTAGAATCCTTCAGCGTTATGCAATGAAGCCGTTGGCGCATTCAGTCATCCAAAGCCTTAGAGATTCAAAATTAGTCAATCGCGAGTGGTAGAGGTCCCTACTTGATTCAACTCTTTTCAGGGAGAATTAAACGGTGCAGTTGATTGGTTGAGCAACATTTGACTCCTGATCCGTCAGAGTTGAGTTTTTTGGTATCGTCTTACACGTTAGACAACCTGTAATACAGACTAACTTACTTCCGTATATTTGTCTAGAGGACTCGCCGATGAAGTGACTATTTCAGGTGAGGTTTAGACAAAGCTTTACAAAAGACTCAGTTTTTTAAACTTCAGGTCAACCTAAGTCAGGATTACTCAAAAACTTCTAGGTAAATTAACTCAATCTATAATTCTCCTTAACCTTGACTATTGGCTTCAATGGCAGGGCATATTCAAAGCATTAAAGGAATAAAATTTTTATCTATTCGAGATATTATTTATAATTCAACAAACTTATAAAATGTTGAATTATTCTTATGCGGGGTATTATTAATATATCTTTACATCAACAGGCAAAAAAATAGGAGGAATTACTGATATAGAACAAGGGAGAAAGCAGAGGACTAAATTAAGACACTTTCTGCGTCTCCCCATCACCCCCACACCCCATCACCCCCCAACCCCCAGACCCCAAGACCCCAAAACCCCACAACAAATTAATCAAAAACAAACGAAATATTAATACATAACA
>CAZNNK010001009.1:0-2648 GCA_964574085.1 uncultured Coleofasciculus sp. | reverse complement strand
CCTGTCTTCCTTGTCTTACCTGAACCCCAATCTTAAAAAACCTACCCTTGTGAGGATGGGGTGAGGGGGTGATGGGGAAATTGGGGAAAAATAAAGTTCTACATTAGACTGCAACTTGGTATCAGAGGACAGAAGGCAAAAAGGGGTGTAGGGGCGGGTTTTACCGATAACGTTAACGCAGAGACGCGCCATGGCGCGTCTCTACAGGATTAATTTTCTCCGTCAGTCGTAGAAACGGAAGGAATAGATTCCTCCGCGTGACCCACATCAAATACAATCGCAAATTGTAAGTGAGGCATCATTCGCTTCAAAATACGCAAATGACCTTCCGCATCGCCACGACGACGGAAGCGACCCACAATGACATGTTGCAAATTCGACTGCAAGCGGACAATTTTCCACGGACTTAACTTGTCTTGATAATTCATAACTCTCTCTTCTGTAAAACCCCTTGTGTCAATAACCCATGACTAATGACGAATGACGAAAGGCGATAGTCAGGGCTGAGATTATAGATAGAGAACCCTGTTAGATTATGTTTCAGTCTTATATAGTGATACAGCTTTTATCAGCGCTATCGGGATAGAGTCTTTGGTAGTAAGTGAGGTACACAGATCCCCGACTTCTTCAAGAAGTCGGGGATCTTGCTGGGATAGACTGTACTTCATCAACCACCAAATCTGCTGTATATGCAGATGTGTCATGGCACGTCTACAGGTCATCCTTAAACAGAGACTTTGGTAGCTTTTGTTACAGTTTGTCCAGAATCCTCACATCGGTTTCGTGTACCCTAAACTTTGGAGCCTTTTGCTATACCTAACTGAATTTTCCTGAATTTTACCCAAGTTTTAATGGGATATATTTCATCTTAATCCTCAATTATTATAAATTAACTTTTGATTTTGCCGATTAAACTAAAATCATCCAAACCTAACAGGACTCTAATCCAACCTAGCTTTATATGACTTATGTTTTTTCAGTTAGGGTTACTCAATCTAAACCCAAGAATTACGCATCTCACCAAAACCCTCGGTTTTTGGCCCAACTTTTAAATCATCCAGACTATCACCGGATGATCGAGAAAATTGCCCGAAAAAATACCAGAGGAACGGCGATTGACTGGGAAGATGCCGCCCAAACTGCCCATATCAAATTATTTCAAGCTGTAACGGCTGGCAAGTTCAACGGGGAAATCAATCAATTCTACCGCTGGTCAAAAAAAGTAGCTCGCTTGGCAATTATTGATTTGATGCGTCAGGAAAAGAAAAGACACTGTACCAGTTTAGACCAAATGATTCCCGGAACAAATTTATCGTTATTGGAAACCATCCAGGATGAATTTGACGTGTTAGATGCTGTGGAGCGTACTGATTTAATCAACCAAGCCATCGCCGCTATTTCAGCACTCGATCAACGTTATCCTAATCGAGGGTATCAGAAACTATGGCAGGGTAAAGTACAAGGTAAAACCCAGGTCGAACTGATTACTGATTTGGGCTTAAAAAGTCAAGGTGCTGTCTCAAAACGTTGGCGCGAGTTATTAGAACGCCTTGCTGAGGAGTTGGGATTATTGCAAACGGCAACTATTCAACTCGAACTGAAAGCTACAAGCGGTCAAAACGTTCGGCGATCGCGTTCAACTCAAGCTTGGTAAAACTTTTTTAACGGGTGCATTGTCACAATTACTTATAGGGAAACACAACCTCTCGAAACGTGAGCGAAACTCGGCGACTTCTGACTAACTTTTTTCCCTGATACTGATCCGTTTTGCGAGCAGGAATGCCATGTTGCCACTGATAGCGAGCAACCCCTTGCAAAATAAGTAAACTCCCCGGTAATAGCAGAACAGGAATCTGGGTTTGCGTGGGTGGGTGGGTCAAGTTCATCACACAACGACTCCCCAAGCTTAGAGAGATAATCGTATTACCAAAACAGGGAACACAGTCAACATGATTGGTAATGCCTTGACCCGGTAAGTACTCATTAACAATCAGTTGATCAAGGAGAATTGGTGTTAGGCGATCGCGAACCAGTCGTTGTCCCAGTTGGTTTGCCCAGTTTGGCAATTCTCCTAAGTAGCTGGCGGATGCTAATGTGCGTTTTTTATACTCATAGCGATACCCATAATGTTGCACTCTGCGTTTTAATTGGGTTGACCATTCCTGCTGGTCGATAATCTCCAGTAATTGATTTTGTTCCTGGGTATTGATATAATCTGGAATATGTTTTAGTCCAGGTATATCTGGCACAATAAAGTCTGATGTAGGATCTACATCGAAATTTAGCGATTTTGATGATTGTATCATGTTGGTCAAAATTTAACCTATACTTTAATAAGTAACTCGTGAAATTTTAACATATCACAAATATCAAATAAATCTTAATTTTATTGGGAGGTTACGGCGGATACCGGATTAAAAGGTTATTGGCTTAAGGATTGGACTTTGAACAAAAAAAATAAATTTGCGTAATTTATTAGCCAAGGCATTTGGGGCATAAAAATTAGATGTAGGGGCAGGTTTAGGGAATTGTAGGGGCGGGTTTAGGGAATCAATTTAGATATCCACCAATAACGGAACAACAAAACCCGCCCATTCCCCCACCGAAAGGCAATCGATTAACCCCAAACTGGACAACCAAACCCACCT
>CAZNNK010001008.1:0-2651 GCA_964574085.1 uncultured Coleofasciculus sp. | reverse complement strand
ATCTTCCCCATCTTCCCCATCTTCCCCATCTTCCCCATCTTCCCCATCTCCCTCACTCCCTAATTCCCTAAACTGGATTCAGTCCCAGCATGGCACGCAGGGTGAACACTAAGAACAGAAACGTCCCCACGACCAAACCCACGAGTGCGATCGCACTCACTGGATTACTCAGGACTGGCTTAAAGCGTTCAAATAAGGCAAAGAAGATGCCCAAGGATATACTAATCAGGTAGCGGGGATATCGGCTAATGTTTTGCAAAAAGTCTTTCATTCGATCCGAGCTTGAATTGATTTTTCCTTTTAAATTATCTCGCAGAATCGCTACTGTAAGTAGTCGGACAAAAAAAACAGCACCATACTAACTTTTGTAAACAAGCCTCAAACCCTTACAAAGGACATAGCTTGCTTCTCAAGGGCAGCGAGTATGACGAATGACAAATGACACTCTTCACCGTTCACGTTCATTGTGTCCACCTACTGAGAAGTAAACTTTTTGATTGAAGCTGCTGCTTCTTCCGGTTTCCCCGATGAGGGGAACACTAAAATGCTCTTAATTTTGCTGTTATTCACCAGTTCCTTTAAACGATACAACTGCTGATCAGAAATAGCCACTCCTGCATAATTTTCGGCATAGTCTAGCTCTTGCTTAAAATTGTCATCATTATAGGTTTGAATAAAAGCGCGATCAATGTTCCAGTTTTTCCAATCTGCTGCAAAATAGCGTTTACTCCAATAAGGGTTATGATGGCAAAGGTCAAAACTCACGGCTGGGTTAGCTTGCTTCATGTCAGCGATCATTTGCTGAACAAAATTCGTCAAATGGGTCGTGCGATCGACTTTTCCGGGTAAGTCAGCATGATATCCTAGGTAATCATCCCACTGCACAGCATCAATCGTCGGATACTTTTGCACAAACTCAACTAATATCTGTTTAAAAAAAGTCGCTACCTCTGGCAGTTCTACATCCAGTAAGTAGTGATCAATCCCTTCATAGGTTTTATCCACCCCAGGCACAATCCATCGTTGAGCGATCGCCCTGTCAAAAATCGGGCTATTTTTATCAATTTTAATTCCCTTCTCAAAATAGGCGTGAACTTCCATTCCCTGCTTGTGTGCTTCATCAATTAACCACTCTAACCATTGGTCTTGAAATTCGTTAGGACAACTGTTGTATCCGAAAGTTTGCTGCATGACTTCGCTGGGATACATGGTGCAACCATTGCCCCAGACTCCATGAATAATAGTATTGATTCCTTGAGCGCGATAATAACGGACTCGTTCACGAATCATTTGTTCGGTTGCATTATTCGTGGCTTGATACCGACTTAAATAAATTCCCCTGATTTCCTTTTTCTGCCAGGGTGTTTGAGGAGATGGCGATGGCTTGGGGGTGGTGGGTAATGATGAAGCTTGGGGATTAGGTGTCGGTGTCGCCGTCGGACTGGGTTCTAGGGGAGAAGCAGCAACCGATACGCTTGGATTAGGCGTAGGAGTTAAATCCGTTGGAGTTGGGGGTTGAGGATTCGATGGAGTGGGTTGTTGCTGATTTTGTTGATTATTTGGCAAAAATTGGCGGATATTGAGATGAGCAAGTAGAGTGTCTCGCTGCATAAATCCCCAATAACCAACACCTAACAAAACGAGGATTAATGAAATTGGAATCGAAGCACATCCACATCCCTGATTGTCTTTTTTAGGTGGCATGGTAACACAGCATAATGGTTGAATGATGACCCAGCTTGGCGAAAGAGAGTCTCGTTGCAGTTGGTTTAGGGGAGTTAGGGAGCAACCAACCAGAACCTTATATCTACTTACCTCTAGCTTAACCCATTGCTGCGCTTGCTCATTCTCGGTTGCGATCGCGTTCTTCACCCGATTGGGATCATGTCAGGGAATGTCGAGGAGAGGGCAACGCGACCCAATTGAGTGGATTGGTACTATTATATTGATGCCAGCAGGTTGCCCCTACAGGGCTATGACAAATGACAAATGACGAATGACAAAATTTTAGCATTTTGGTTTGGAGAGCCAGATGACCCAGGGTATGGGAAGCCGCGTCAGGCTTGGTTTACCAAAAATTTAGCCTTTGACGAAGAAGTGCGATCGCACTTTTTGGACGAGTATCAACAAGCGGCGACGGGTCAACTCAATCATTGGCAGGAATCACTTCATAGCTGTCTAGCGCTGATTCTACTGCTAGATCAGTTTCCCCGCAATATGTTTCGCGGTCAACCCCAAGCGTTTGCCACGGACTCTCAAGCCTTAGCCTTTGCCCAATATGCGGTAGCCCAGGGTTTTGACCAACAATTGCTTCCGGTGCAGCGCTGGTTTATTTATATGCCTTATGAACATAGTGAGAACTTAGCACACCAGCGTCGATGTGTTGAGTTATTTTCTACGCTGAAACATGATCCAGACAGCGCCAGTACGATTGATTACGCCTATCGCCATTTCCAGGTAATTGAACGCTTTGGGCGCTTCCCCCATCGTAACCCGATTCTGGGTCGAGAAAGTACACCGGAAGAAGTGGTGTTTCTTAAACAACCCGGTTCCTCCTTTTGATTGGCAGAAGGCAGAAAATCTGGTTTTAATATCATGTCCGGCAAATCACCCATAATAAAAACTTCTCTTCATCACCCCATCACCCCATC
>CAZNNK010001007.1:0-2652 GCA_964574085.1 uncultured Coleofasciculus sp. | reverse complement strand
ATCTCCCCCATCTCCCTCATCTCCCCCATCTCCCTCATCTCCCCCATCTCCCCCTGCTCCTACTAGCTTCTAGGAAAACGACGCCGTTGCAAAAATTCGGGAATATCTAGCCCCGGTCTGCTTTTTGGTTCGGGTGCAGGGGTGGGCGGATTCGGTTTCGGTGGGATCGGTCGGGTATAACGAGGGACTTCATTCGCGGGTGGGGGCGGTGGCGCTTCACCACTAAATCCCGTAGCAATCACCGTAATTCTAATCTCACCTTGCAGTCGGTCATCAATCACAGCCCCAAAAATAATATTGGCGTTGGGATCAACCACCTCGTAAATGGTTTCCGCCGCCGCATTAACTTCGTGTAGCGTCAGATCACTACCCCCAGTAATATTAAAAACGACTCCTCTAGCGCCTTCCACCGAAGACTCCAGCAGGGGCGAGGAAATCGCCGCCACCGCCGCTTCTCTAGCGCGAGATTTACCAGAACCCACACCAATTCCCATTAACGCTGAACCCGCGTCTGCCATCACGGCTCGCACGTCAGCAAAATCGACATTCACCAACCCTGGAACGGTGATAATGTCTGAGATGCCCTGCACACCCTGACGCAGGATATCATCAGCAACCCGAAACGCATCTTGAACGGGTGTTTGTTCAGAAATCACCGACAACAGCTTATTATTGGGAATCACGATCAGAGTATCGACGCGACTTTGCAGCGCCGCAATCCCTTCCTCAGCTTGAGAGGTGCGGCGGCGTCCTTCAAAGGTAAACGGACGAGTAACTACGCCCACCGTTAACGCGCCAAGTTCTTTGGCGATTTCTGCCACAATCGGTGCAGCCCCTGTTCCTGTACCGCCGCCCATCCCGGCTGTAATGAAAACCAAATCGGACTCTGCTAGGGCTTGGGCAATTTCATCACGAGATTCTTCTGCTGCTTTTTGACCAATGGCGGGATTTCCCCCCGCACCGAGTCCCCGTGTCAACTTCTGACCCACCTGCAAGCGTTTGGCGGCGGAGTTTTGGGAAAGAGCTTGAGAATCGGTATTAATTGACCAAAACTCGATCCCAGCCACTTCACTGGCAATCATCCGGTTGACGGCATTGCCACCGCCACCACCAACACCAACAACTTTAATTCTGGCAACATTACCTGGCAAAATGTTGTCGCTCCTCGCGTCTTCCCTGGGAATCCCTTTGGAATCATAATCATGGGGTTGACTAAACTGCAACCCAGAGTTGCTGAAGGGATGGGTATTCTCCGCTCCAACTGAAAGATCGGTATTCAGCGTTATCGGAGAGCTTTGATGGACAAGCCCTAGTTTACTATTAAGCGTCATTGGAATAGGTCAGGGTTGATAATCAACTTTATCAGTTATATGTAACAATCTGAGTCAACTATAGGGTAAGTCGATTGAAAAACCAACGAACACCCCGGTTTGTTGTGAAGACTCTTGAGCTGAATTTTCTTTTATACCACTATTACCGCCATGGTTAGTCATGATCCGGTTTAGGGGTTTCACTTGCCATCTTCATCTGAATCACCGGACGGTCTGGGTTTTTGAGATCAATATAGGCGATTTGACTAGGTTGAAGCTGAGTGGGTAATTGTCTCATGCGATCCAAAACTGCCAGTTGTTCCGCCAATTGGGAACTATCAGGTCCTAAATGCACATTTCCTAATTCGGTTTTCAAGATTAAATTGGCTGGGTTGCGCCAATCAATCTCTAGGACTTTGACGGGAGAGTGGTGGACAACCGGATACACTTGCGACCAGTATGGACGATAGTGTTCATTCTGACCCCGCACTTGCAGCGTGGGTAACTCGACATTGGCTTTGAGAGAACGATAGCTACTCTGGGGCATCCAGACGCCTCGTTCATCCAAAAAGCCCGGTTCTGAGGTTGTCTGAGTTTGCCCTTGGGTGATCGCTACAGGTTGGCGTTCTTGGACTTGAATGATCAACCCCGGAGGCATAAGCTGACGGGTGACTGTGGCGTCTGCAATGGGTGCAGCCTCTTCGAGAGACTCTGCGATCGCTTGGGGTTCCACTCGCCAAAGGGATTGAGGATAGGATAAGGGGAGCAGCGATCGAATCGCCTGAGTTGAGAGAAATTGATTCCCTTCAATGTCAATTTGTTCCGGTTGGCGAATCACCCAATCGGGTAAGGTAATTGCCCAAATCAAACCGCTAGCCATACCGCCTACCACAAGCGATCGCCACAGCGCCTGAAAAAATTTAACTCGGCGGGCACGTTTTAGCTGTTGTCGCCGATTGCTGATTTGGGCTTGGGAAACTGATGCAATATTTGCCATCTACTACCGCTAGAGGTTCAAAATATATCAATGCCACCATCCTATTTTTCCTTGCTGGGAGAGTAAAGAATCCGGATGAAATAACGTTAGCTTATTGGATTTGCTTGCTTGTTGGTCAACCCAACCTACTTTTCCCATTTAACCATTGGTTCGTTATTTGTCATTCGTCAGGCAATAGGCAATAGGCAATAGGCAATAGGCAATAGGCAATAGGCAATAGGGTAATGGGCAATAGAAATTTTGTCTCCCATCTTCCCCTCACCCCATCACCCCATCACCCCCTCACCCCATCACCTAACAGGTGTAGGTTTTTTATTTTAGGGTGGAGACAAGACAAGGAGGACA
>CAZNNK010001006.1:0-2657 GCA_964574085.1 uncultured Coleofasciculus sp. | reverse complement strand
GACGTGCGCCCTCATTGGTGACGTGCGCCCTCATTGGTATTAATGTAAATCGAAAGCCAGATATTCATGTAGGGTGGGCAAGACTTATAACCTGTTGAACCCTAATATTATCATTCGTTGCTCTTGCCCACCACAGGGTAACTTGGGATTTATTACCTGTGTGGAAGAAGGGCTAAAGCCCTTACTACGAACTACGAACGATGAACAATGAACGATGAACCGATTAGTATGTAGGCATGGGCAAGTATTATCACCTGTGAAATCCTGATATTATCATTCGTTGCTCTTGCCCACCACAGGGTAACTTGGGATTTATTACCACGGCGGTCATCTCTCGGTTTAAGTTGGAAAGGCTAAAGCCCTTACTACGAACTACGAACTACGAACTACGGGCGTGGGTGATGCTGGAGTTTGATGGGGTACATCTAATAACTCCACATCACTACAACTGCGCTCAATTGCGGTTTCTAGGGAGTATTTGGGTGTCCAGTGCAAAATTTCTTTTGCCCGTTTGTTACTATATCGTAATGGCTTAAACCGAGCATGTAATTTGGCGGGTACTAAAATACCGGGGAGTCTGGCTTCACCCTGGAAAAAGAATTGGTTGACAAACCACGCTAGATTAGCAATCAGCCGCATCACTGTCCAGTTCACCGGAATCGTGCGTGGGGGTGAGTCCATGCGCTTGATTAGTTCATGGGCGTAGGTACGCTGTCTGGGGAGATTGTCGTCCACAATATTGATGGTTTGACCGATCGCCTCCTTGTATTCAGTCGCTGCCACTATAGCATCAGCACAGTTTTCCACATACGTCAAGGGCATTTTCGCATACGCCCCAATCCGCAGCCATAAATTTTCACCCAGTTGACCGCCTAGACTCGCATTCCAGAGACAATCTCGTCCATACACCATACCGGGACGAATAATGGTGACTTGTCCATCCTGCTGCTGTGCAAACTCACGGAACAGTTGTTCCTGGATTAGCTTGGTTTGGGCATATTCATCCCGTTGTAATGGATTGGGTTCAATTGGGGAATCCTCATCCAGGAGGCTTCCGGAACGCCGATGCAGGTAGTCATACACCGAGAACGTACTAATCCCAATCAGTCGCTGCACATTTGTCTGTGTCATCGCCTCCAGCAGGTTTTCCGTGGCGATAACTGTACCCGCAAACTGGGTGTAGAAATCTCCTTCCTTGACAGCCGCCAGATGAATCACCGCGTCCACATTTTGGAGTGCATCGGCAATTCCCCGCCGTTGACGCAAATCGATGCGGGCTAACTCTACCTCTGGATGATTGTGCCACGGTAGACGGGTTTCGTCACTAGCAGGGCGGACGACTGCCCGCACTTGATGCCCTTGGCGCAGGGCTGCAGCCACAATATATTTTCCCAGAAAACCGGATGCACCTGTGATTAATAACTTCATCGGCGATTTTCCTCCGCAAGCAAGGCTTCAACTAGACGGCTTGTCCGTTCCATGTCCTCGAAACTGATGGGTAAAGGCTTCCCCTCGATTAACGCCTGATAGGTTTGGTCAAGCAGCCGCTGTAACCCTTCGTAGGGCGTTTTTTGGAGAATCTTGCGGCGAAAATTGATCAAACTAGCGCTCATGAGTTCCCATCCATTGACAAACTGGTTAATCAGGGGGGTGAGTTGTTTTCCACCGGAGCGAGGTACGACACAGCGCAGGTACGGTTGAAACAGATCAGTTTCAGCATAACCTTTTGAGCCGCGCACTGTAACCATGAAACAGTCGGGTTGGGTATAGCAACTAAATCGTAGCCGCCCATGCACTGAACCGCCAATGATAGTGGCGTCAAAATCGTCGTATTTAAACAAGCTATCACCGCCATGATTACTCCAAGCGGCGCTAATTCGTTCACAATCGGGTAGGAAACGCAGGGCGAGGTAGGAGAGGTGGGTGATGAAATCATGAATTACGCCAGCGGGAAGTTTGTGAACGGGATGGGGGAGATTGGCGTCGCCGTAGGGACTATCGCTACGGATATCCAGGGACATACGGACTTCTACTTCTTGTACCTCACCCAGGGTTCCCGCTGCAACCAGTTGTTCAATGGCGAGGATGGGTTCATTGAAGCGATAGTTTTGGTCTTCGATTAGGTGGCGTTCACAGGTTTGGGAAATTGACCACAGTTCTTTGAATTCCGCATACGTTGGCGTAATCGGTTTTTCACAGATGACATGGATACCTGCTTCTAAGCAATCGGTCGCAATGGATTTATGGGTTTGAGGCGGGGTCAGAACATGAACCACATCCGGCTTGGCGTTCTCCAGCATCTGGCGATAATCTAAATAAGCCGAGTCAGCACCGAACCGTTGACAGGCATAGTTAGCAGCTGCAGGGGAAAGGTCACAGACGCCGACCAGATGCGCCCGTTCCGATTTCTGGAGAAAATTTAAATGTTCCTTCGAGATTCCCCCTGTGCCAATTACTGCTGCTTTCAGCGCTGTCGCCATGAACACTCTACTCCTTTCGTTACCGAGGTTTTGTTGAATCTGGAGTCCAGGGTGGCAGAAACAACCCGCCAGTCAACACCTTATTGTACAGGTGGACAACGGTCACCGTCACGTTCTCAGAGCGCGTATCCGTTGTACCCACTGTCGCATAGTCACCCCAAGTCTTGTCCTCAATGG
>CAZNNK010001005.1:0-2657 GCA_964574085.1 uncultured Coleofasciculus sp. | reverse complement strand
ATCGCCACCTTGACTGAAGTCGCCCGAATCGGAACGGGTAAAGTTAAATCCGCCTAGTAATTATGAACCTAAATCGTCCCTAACTCGACAAGAGTATCCCAATCGTCAGGCGTTACTCAATAAAGTCAACAACTTTTGGGTCAAAGGTGTTCTAGAAAAATCCCTTTACAATCAGGTGATGATTGAGTTGGGGTTGGAGGAACGCCCCGATGCTATTACTAATCCTTGGAATCTGATTATAGAGACGGATAACTCACCTCAACCCCTCCCCGATGGAACTAAAATTATCGATATCTTTGACCAAATCGGCATAGGTCGAACGCTACTAATATTAGGGGAACCGGGGTCAGGAAAAACCACGACGTTATTGGAACTCACTCACGATTTAATTGTCCGTGCTGAACAAAATATTAACCTGCTGATTCCTGTTGTTTTTAATCTTTCCTCTTGGGCAGATAAACGAGAAAAGATAGCCGATTGGTTAGCGGAGGAACTGAATACTAAGTATGATGTGCCTGAGAAAATTGGACAAGCTTGGGTAACACAACAGCAACTGCTACCATTGCTGGATGGTTTGGATGAAGTGAAGGCGGAGTATCGAGACGACTGTATTGCAGCGTTGAATCAATTTAAGCAGGATTATGGTGCAGAATTAGTGGTATGTAGTCGGATTAAAGACTATGAATTCTTATCTAACCGTCTGAATTTTCAAAGTGCTGTTTGTATAAAATTGCTGACTTTAGAGCAAATCTATAATTATTTGTATGGTGTCGGTGTTGACTTAGCGGGGTTGAGGGTATTAATGGTAAAGGATACAGTATTGCAGGAGTTAGCTTCCTCACCTCTAATGCTTAATATTATGACGCTGGCTTATCAGGGAGTAGCACTTGAGGATTTACCAAAAATACAAGTGTTGGAAGAGCGACGCAAGAAGTTATTTGATGACTACATTGAGCGAATGTTTAATCGTCCTAATCGTTCAAAAGGCAAGCAAATATACTCAAAATATAAGACGATTCGATGGCTTAATTTGCTGGCGCAGAGAATGGTTCAGGAGTCTCAAACAATATTCTTGATTGAAAGTATTCAACCTTATCTGTGTTTGCAAAACATTCAAGATAAATTAGTGTACGGTTTTATATTGAGTTTAAACCTAGGATTACTAAGTTTTATTTTTCTGTATTTGCTAGATATAACAGTTTTTGGATTCATAGTAATCCCTTTGTTTTTGATACTTGGAATGACCAGAGGAAATCAAGTAAAAATACAACCGATTGAACTTCTGCAATGGTCTTGGAAAAAAGGATTACATGACTGGTATGGTTTTGTTAATAAATTTAAAATTTATAGCTCAACTTTTTTTATAATTTCTACAGCTAAATTTCATCTGGAGTCAAGTCCATATAATCAAATACTCAGGATGTTTATTGCTTTATCGGGAGGATTAATTTCTGCGATAGCATTGACTATATTTATGACAATATCTGTTGGAACATGGCGCTTTTTGATGGCTGGTTTTCAGGTCAAGAATACAGCCAATACAACTGTTCCAAATCAAGGCATTAAAAAGTCATTTAAAAATGCTACTTTTACAACTTTAATTGGTTGTTTGATTCCGGTAGTAATATGTTTACCGTTAATTTGTTTAACCGAACTGCTGCACATAAAACCTGAATCTTTAACTGGACTAGGCATTCTGAAACTAGGGTTGTCGGTAGGACTGATGGTTGGTACAATGCGCGGTTTTTTATGCATAATCCAACACTTCACCCTCCGCCTCATCCTCTGGCGCAACAACTACATCCCCTGGAACTACGCCCGTTTTCTCGACTACGCTGCAGAACGCATCTTCCTCCAAAAAGTGGGTGGCGGCTACATCTTCATCCATCGAATGCTGCTGGAACATTTCGCCCAGATGGAACTTGAACGCTAAACCCCCACCGGATCAAGCTTACAAACCAATACCCAAATGCCCCTAACTGCCATTACTCCCCCGATGCTCTAACGTTAACACTCCGGCTGGCGCATCTACGACTAACCGCATCGTTCCCAGCCACTGTAACCCCAGTAAAACATCAGGAATTTCTTCGCCCACATGAACAGGAATCCTGTACTCAACCCCATCAAGACTCACCGTTCCCTCATACAAATCAAACACATCCTGTCCTTCTCAAAAAAAAGCTCACCCATACTGCCAAATCTGCCAGAAATCATATCATGCCGCAGGCTCCTGTCTCATTAATTCGGAATGTCATTAGCCAGCCAGTCGGATACTTTTGACGCGCCTTTTCCACCGCCTTATCTTCATCGGCGTCAATAAAATAGTCCCCACTATTTGGCTCAATCAGTATAAACCAGTTATAGTAATCACTAATTAACTCATCCCGGACTCGTTCAAAAACCGGGAAACAGCGTTGATACCGTGCGTTTCGTTCCGCTTTACGTCTTGCCAGTTCTTGCGGCGGTATTGTATGTTGAGGAAATATTCGACCCCGACGTAAGGGGCGCTGGGTTTGCTGCTGAGTCATACTTAATTTTTATTGAGATAAGCTAAAACGCATTTAAATTGTGTAAGCTGTTCGGCATTTAAACCTTAATATCAATAATAGAATAGCGCAATCTTTGTAGTGCGAGCATCTTGCTCGCTACTAATACCC
>CAZNNK010001004.1:0-2660 GCA_964574085.1 uncultured Coleofasciculus sp. | reverse complement strand
TAAATAATTTCAGATTATCTTTACTCCCCACATTCGCTTTCAGCCGATTATAATTGGGAAGCTGTTCAACCTTAGCAAGTTCAGCCGCATCCACCCCAGCGCTGACATCCAAATTCGCATCTAAACCCAGATTCATCTCCACGCCAATATTAAGAATCGGCTGCCATTTTGCCCCAGGAATAATCCGATGCACAATCGGCGCTTGATTCCCTTGAGAACCAAAGCTAAGGTGACATTCCAACCCAGAAATCTCAACACTAGGTTTTGGGCGAGGATCAACACTAATAACCATCGAATAGAAGTCAAACTGATGCATTAATTGGCGAACTTCGTAATCTAATTCCACGCCTTGGGCTGCAAACCCCTGTGCAGTCAGTGGGATTAAGCGACTGCGCGGATCACCAAAGGTTACAGTGGTTTCTTGAAGGCGTTGAATCGCGGTTTTGCCTCGCGCCCCATCTTGCGCTTCTCCCCCGGCTAAGTTAGCCTCTTTTGAACTTACTTCCTCAAGTAAATCATTGAATAGTTGTTCCGCGTCCTCCAGATTCGGTGGTGTCAGGTTTCGATTCATTATCAGTACTTCCTAAGAAACAACAGGTAACCCCGCTAACGCCATAGCAATTTCTGCTTCACTATACTCGCTATCCTGCAATCGTCCGGCGTGATAATCGATATAGGATTGCATGTCAAAATGACCATGACCACATAAATTAAATAAAATCGTGCGGCTAATCCCTTCCTCCTTACAACGTAAGGCTTCATCAATTGCCCCTTTAACCGCGTGATTGGCTTCCGGTGCAGGTAAAATTCCTTCAGTACGGGCAAACATTACCCCGGCTGCAAAACAACTTAATTGGGGATAGGCGCGGGGTTCAATTAATCCTAACTCCACCAAATGACTGATGAGAGGACTCATTCCGTGATAGCGTAATCCTCCTGCATGAATCCCTGGCGGTACAAAGGAACTGCCTAATGTGTGCATTTTAACCAAGGGAGTTAGATGCGCCGTATCGCCAAAATCATAGGCATATTTTCCTTTGGTTAATGTCGGACAAGCGGTGGGTTCTACAGCGACAAATCGAGTCGTTTTCTGTTCACCTCTTAATTTAGCACCGAGAAAGGGAAAGGCAATTCCGGCAAAGTTGCTTCCCCCACCTGTACAAGCGACAATGATATCAGGATAATCTCCCGCCATGTCTAATTGGGTTTGGGCTTCTAAGCCAATTACGGTTTGATGTAAGAGAACATGATTTAGTACACTACCCAAGGCATAGTTCGCCGTTTTATTCCCTAACGCTACCTCCACCGCTTCACCGATCGCAATCCCTAAACTGCCTGTACTCTGGGGATTATCTGCCAGAATTGCGCGTCCGGCTTGAGTTTGATGACTCGGACTTGGAATCACCTTGGCACCATAGCTTTCCATTAAAGCGCGGCGATAGGGCTTTTGTTCGGCGCTGACTTTCACCATGTAAACCACAACCTCTAGGTCAAATAATGCCCCCGCAAAGGCTAAAGCTGAACCCCATTGTCCCGCCCCAGTTTCTGTGGTTAACCATTGAATTCCCGCCTCTTTGTTATAGTAGGCTTGGGCAACAGCCGTGTTGGGTTTATGACTTCCGGCTGGACTCACGCCTTCGTATTTATAGTAAATTTTGGCAGGTGTATCCAGGTGTTTTTCTAAACGTCTGGCGCGATAAAGAGGAGTCGGGCGCCATTGACGATAAATGGATTGTACAGCCTCCGGTATTTCAATTTCCGGTTCGGTGCTAACTTCTTGTTCAATTAATGCCATCGGGAACAGGGGTTCCAAGTCAGTCGGGGTAATCGGTTGACCCGTGGCGGGATTGAGAACGCCAGGTAAGGGTTTGGGTAAGTCAGCTTGGATGTTGTACCAAGCTTTGGGCAGTTTATCTTCAGAAAGGGTATATTTAATCTGCATAGCTTTAATTTAAATTCACTGCTGTTTTTGGGAACGGTTGTTTTTAGTTTTGTGCGGATTGTTCTAATTTTTGAACTTTACGTTCCAGTATTCTCATCCGTTCTTCCAAATCCAGGCGATCAGATTCCCCGGTAATACTGTAGCCAATTAATTGTTCAATCCGTTTATCTTGTTCTCTGGAATGATCGACTAATTTAGCAATATTCGCGGATAATTCAGCAATATTAGTCGAATTCTTAAACTGATTTTCCTGGAGTTTTCGTTGAATCGCTAGCATCTGTTCGATGGTCTTTTAAATTTCTTCTGGCGGCATAGGATCTTGATTCTCAATCGTTGGACAACATGAAGGTTAACTGTTGTTCTACCGGACATAATATCACTGGCTCTCATCCTCAAGTGGGATGGGTCTGGGTGTACCATGAATAGGGTAATTATCACCTATCACTGTGAATTGTAAACCGTGAGATGGCTATTTTCCCGATTAAATAATCAACAGGTTGGCGAGTCCCTTCCCTCGGTTAACCCAGGTTGGTGGTTAGCCTGGGGGCAAATTCGTACTGAACCGCCAGATTGTACGTTCTTGATTCCTAACCAGTTAGCCGTCACTCAGATTCAACCGACTTTTAGCCCCCAAGGAGACTATGGAGTGGTTGGGGATATTTGGTTAAGTAATTCTGTCAGATTGTTGCAACAGGTAGGGATTGAACCCAGGGAGTGG
>CAZNNK010001003.1:0-2665 GCA_964574085.1 uncultured Coleofasciculus sp. | reverse complement strand
GAAGCAGGGGAAGCAGGGGAAGCAGGGGGAGCAGGGGAAGCAGGGGAAGCAGGGGAAGCAGGGGAAGCAGGGAGAGCAGGGGGAGCAGGGGAAGCAGGGGGAGCAGGGGAAGCAATGATACATTTTCCCTGATAGCAGTCAGAACTTAATTTAATGCCTGATGATTTAAGGCATCAGAAATCGACGATTGAGAGGATCGAACCGTTGCATCTACCTGCTTTTGATAAACATTTGAACAACAGTACTGCTGTAGATTTGGTTCAATGGGAATTTCAATTACAAACTCTGTTCCCTGACCCGGTGATGAAAGGCACTTGAGATGTCCACCATGCTTTTCCACCACGATTTGATAACTAATCGATAAGCCTAATCCCGTACCCTTGCCAACGGGTTTAGTCGTAAAGAAGGGGTCAAACAGTTGCTGCTTCACTGAATCAGGAATACCGACGCCATTATCCCCAATCCGAATCGCAATCCAGTTTTCATTAATTACCTGGGTACTCACTTGAATTGTGGGGGGGGTGGATAAAGTCCCGTCGCCCAATTCTCCTTTCTCTACTCCTTCTTCTAAGGCATCGATCGCGTTACACAAAATATTCATGAACACTTGGTTCAATTGTCCTGCATAACAGTCGATTAAGGGTAAGTCGGCATAGTGCTTGACGATGTTAATCCCGGTTCGTCCCCCTTTAGCTTTAATGCGGCTTTGCAGAATCAACAGGGTATGATCAATGCCTTCATGAATATTCACGGCGGTTTTCTCGGCGCGATCCAGATGGGAGAAATTCCGCAGCGATCGCACGATTTGATAGATCCGATCTGCCCCTACTTTCATCGAATGCAGTAATTTCGGCAGATCCGTGGTAATGAAATTGAGATCGATTAGCTCGATATGCTCTTGAACTTTGGCTGAGGGTTGGGGACTGGATTCCTGATAAAGTTCGAGTAACTCTAATATATCCTGAAAGTATTGCTCGGCGTAATTCAGGTTCCCATAGATAAAGTTAACCGGATTGTTAATTTCGTGAGCCACCCCAGCCACTAATTGCCCCAAACTCGACATTTTTTCCGAGTGGACAAGTTGAGCTTGAGTGTGTTTAAGCTTTTGTAGGGCGTCTTGCAGTTGCTGAGTCTGTTGTTCTAACTTGGCTTGCGATCGCCGCAGTTGATGTTCGACTTGCTTTCGTTCCTTAATTTCTCGTCTGAGTCGCTGATTGACTTGTACCAGTTCAGCCGTGCGTTCGGTAACCCGTCGTTCTAAGTCATCATGAGCATTTTGTAGCGCTTCTTGTGCCAGTTTGCGTTCAGTGATATCGCGGACGACTTTTGTAAACCCGCGCAATCGCCCTTTCTTGTCATACAGCGCTGTAATCACTGCATTTGCCCAAAACTTTGATCCATCCTGGCGAACTCGGTAACTTTCGTCCTCAAATCGACCGTTTTCTGCTGCGATTTTTAGGGCTTGCTCCAGTTTACCTGCCTGAACATCTTCGGGTAAATAAAATCGAGACACAGATTCGCCGAGAATCTCGTCTTCTCGATACCCATTAATCCGTTCAGCCCCTTGATTCCAACTGATGACCCGTCCCTCTGGGTCTAACATATAAATGGCGTAGTCTTTCACATTTTCCACCAGACAGCGGAAGCGTTCTTCACTCTCTCGTAGAGCTTCCTTGGATTGCTTGCATTCAGTTTGATCGCGCACTACGACGTAAATCAATTGATTTTCCGGGTGGATGGAAGCATTCCACAACAGTGATTTGTATGATCCATCCGCACAACGACAGCGATTTCTAAACCGGATTGATGCTGTCGGATTATGGGTAAGGGTTTCTAGCTTCGCGATCGTTAATCGTTGATCGTGTGGATGAATCAAATCCAGCCAAGGTTGTGCTAAAAGTTCCTGATCAGTAAAGCCGAGTATTTCTTCCCATCGGGGATTAAGTTGCTGAAAATGACCATCTTCCCCCAACACGCACAGCATATCCAACGAGAGCGTGAAAAAAGGATCGGAAGCCTGACTCCCGGTGCTTGGGGTTGGCGGTAAGAAATTTAGCATTTTATAGCTGGGGCTTTATTATTGGAACTCTTAATCTTTATTTTTCTGGAGATCAAGAGTTGTAGATGCGGGTTCCCCGGTTATTCATTCGTCTCCTTAAGGTTAAGTTTAAGGGAGTTTAGACCTAGCGATTCGCTGTAACGATTGAAATTTCTATTGGGTATGATTACTTTTTTCTATAAATCAACCAGAGCCGTTGGTCAAGGGCGCACATCGGTGATTGGCGTCAACTTAACGGTTAACTGGATGGTTGTCTAGGCGATCGCGTTTGGGTAGATGCCTGGATTGAGCCTTGGTACATCAAGGGTTTGACACGTCAGCACAATAATTGTAGCATAGCTGACATCTTTCTTCACACTAGGATCAGTAGGTCGGGGGAAAGCTGGGGAAGCAATGTTCCTTTCCGTGATGCCAGAAGCGTCTGGAAGCTGGGAAAGCTCAGTTTGACCGCCTGTCTTTTGACAAAGGTTTGCCGCTTTGCCACAATCAAAAGCCGAATACTAACAGCTTCAGTCCCCCATGTCCAAAACCTCTGCTCACCACCACAAGCCTCAAGTGTTAGCCATTGGAAATGCTCCACAGGGCATCGTATCGATTGGTAATGTC
>CAZNNK010001002.1:0-2665 GCA_964574085.1 uncultured Coleofasciculus sp. | reverse complement strand
GGCATAAGCAAACCAGTATCACTAGAAACAGGTAACTAATATGTTGGGGTTCATCCGGTCAGATTTGGCTCAATTTACGGCGTACACTCCTCATCCAGGGGGAGAGTCGGGAAAACCAATCCCATCCCTCGATCGCGTGGATGCGAATGAAAGTCCTGATGATTTGCCCGTTGA
This sequence comes from uncultured Coleofasciculus sp., assembly GCA_964574085.1. Classification (GTDB taxonomy): domain Bacteria; phylum Cyanobacteriota; class Cyanobacteriia; order Cyanobacteriales; family Coleofasciculaceae; genus Coleofasciculus. Next base: position 2,491 of record CAZNNK010001002.1, on the reverse strand, counting down.
GTTAAAAGAAAAGCTGACATGGATCTATCAGCAGGAGATTGAGGCGAATCGTTATCCCGATGGTTCTCATCAAGCCCTCAAAGAGGCGATCGCCCATTATGTGACGGAATCGGCTTCTCTAGACACACCCGTAACCTCTAGCCAGATCTCAGTCGGTAATGGTTCAGATGAACTGATTCGTTCGCTATTAATTGCTACCTGTTTACGGGGAGAAGGGTCAATTCTCGTCGCCAATCCCACGTTTTCCATGTACGGGATTCTGGCGCAAACCCTGGGTATTCCTGTAGTTACCGTTGAGCGTTGTCCGGATAACTTTGAGATTAACCGAGATGAAGCCCAACATGCGATCGCCCAATCTCAACATCCTCCCATCCGTGTCGTTTTCGTGGTTCATCCCAACTCCCCGACTGGAAATGCACTCACGGCGGCTGAACTCAAATGGTTGCGGAGTTTACCCGATGATATTTTAGTGGTGATTGATGAGGCATACTTTGAATTTAGCCGCACCTCGGTGGTTAAAGAATTATCCCAACATCCCAACTGGGCAATTCTGCGAACCTTTTCCAAAGCCTTTCGTTTAGCCGCCCATCGGGTAGGCTACTGCATCGCCCACCCGGAACTAATTGCCGCATTAGAAAAAATGCGCTTACCTTACAATTTACCCAGCGTTTCCCAAGCCGCCGCCCTTATCGCCCTGACTCACCGCGATCAACTCTTAGCCGCAATTCCCCAAATTATTGCCGAACGCGATCGCTTATTCGCCGCATTATCCGAACATCCCGGCTTACAGGTTTGGTCAAGTGCTGCCAATTTTATTTATAGTCGCCCTCGCCAACTCGAACAAAATAGCTTAAGTCAGATCGTTCAACAGATGAAAGCCCAAGGTACAGTAATCCGGAATACAGGTGGTGGATTACGGATTACTGTAGGTTCTCCCGAAGAGAATCAGCGCACCTTGCAGCGACTGCAAGCCATGCTGGTTAATCAATGAAGGAGTGGGACAACATTACAGTTAATGGTTGAAAGTGGGGAACAGAGAATGCCTTATCCAGCAAACCTTTATCCAAATTCAAGAACTTTTCCTTACCCTGCCTTAAAATGTCACCACACTGCGAATTGATTCCCCTTTATGCATTAAATCAAACCCCTCATTGATTTTTTCTAAGGGCATGACATGGGTAATTAAATCATCAATATTAATCTTCCCTTCCATATACCAATCTACAATTTTGGGAACATCGGTGCGTCCCTTTGCGCCCCCAAAGGCAGTGCCTTTCCAAACTCGTCCGGTTACTAATTGAAATGGGCGGGTACTAATTTCTTCTCCAGCACCAGCCACGCCAATAATCACACTCACACCCCATCCTTTATGGCAGCATTCTAAGGCTTGGCGCATGACATGGACATTACCAATGCACTCAAAACTATAATCGGCGCCGCCTTTGGTTAACTCCACCAAATAAGGAACTAGATTCCCTTCAACATCACGCGGATTGACAAAATCCGTCATGCCAAACTTTTCGGCTAATTCCCGTTTATCGGGATTAATATCAACGCCAACAATTTGACTTGCGCCCACCATTCGCGCCCCTTGAATCACATTTAAGCCAATCCCACCCAGTCCAAATACCACAATTCTGGCACCGGGTTCAACTTTGGCGGTATTAATCACCGCACCAATTCCGGTGGTGACGCCGCAACCAATGTAACAAACCTTCTCAAAGGGCGCATCTTCGCGAATTTTCGCCACGGCAATTTCAGGCAAGACGGTATAGTTAGCAAAAGTAGAGGTTCCCATGTAGTGATGGAGCATTTTGCCATGACTGGAGAAGCGACTGGTGCCATCGGGCATGACGCCTCGTCCCTGAGTTGCCCGAATCGCTTGACAGAGATTGGTTTTGAAGCTTAAGCAATACTCACAGTTCCGACATTCGGGAGTGTAGAGTGGAATCACATGATCACCAGGTTTAACGCTGGTTACGCCGTCTCCCACCTCAACAACGACACCCGCCCCTTCATGTCCTAAGATAGCCGGAAATAGTCCTTCGGGGTCTTTACCAGAGAGGGTATAGGCATCGGTATGACAGATACCCGTTGCTTTCATTTCCACCAATACTTCCCCAGCTTTGGGTCCGTCTAGCTGAACGGTTTCAATCGTTAACGGTTTCCCGGCTTCATAGGCGATGGCGGCTTTAACGTCCACGTTTTCCCTCCTGCTTTTTTCACTATCGTTTAGTGTATCGCTAAGTAGGTAGACACAATTAAAGTTTGCACAACCCGGAAACCCTTATCTATCAAGAGTTAGAGGAGGTTTTAAGCCGACTATAAGTGCAATCCATCCCTCCTGGATGGGTGAAAAGCTTGCACTTATAGCGAGACGAAAAGCACTACTGTTTCCCTCATCTTCCCTCACCCTCTCACCCCATCTCCCCCTCACCCCATCCTGACAGGTGTAGGTTTTTTACCTTAGGGTGGGGACAAGACAAGGAGG
>CAZNNK010001001.1:0-2670 GCA_964574085.1 uncultured Coleofasciculus sp. | reverse complement strand
TACCTCCAGATGCTCCCAGTTATGTCATGCGTAAAGCAGACAATGATCTTTATCAGGCGTTGAAAGCAGGGATATTTTGTTACGTCTACAATTCCCGACAAATGGGTATATCTAGTTTACGAGTGCGAACGAAGAAACGTTTAGAAGCTGGAGGAATTGTCTGCGCGGTGGTTGATTTGACTCGCATTGGTCGTCAGGCAAATGAACGGCAATGGTATCAGGGAATTGCTTACCGTTTAGTCAGGGAATTACAATTGGCGAATCGCGTCAAATGGCGACAGTGGTGGCATGAGCATGACTCCTTATCGCCTGTACAGCAGTTGGGGGAGTTTATTGAAGCGGTTGTGCTGAACATTATCACTAAAAATTTAGTTATTTTTATTGATGAAATCAACAGTACGCTAAGTTTAGCCTTTCCCACCGATAATTTCTTTGCCTTAATTCGAGCCTACTATAATGGACGAGATACGCAGAAACGGTATCAGCGTTTAACCTTTGCTTTGTTAGGAGTAGCCAGCCCATCGGATTTAATCCAAGACAAGACAAAAACGCCTTTTGATATTTGTCAAGCGATTGAATTACGTGGCTTTAGCCTAGACGAAGCTCTGCCGTTAACACGGGGATTAGAAGGTAAAGTAGAAAAGCCTCGATCTGTCCTCAGAGAAATTCTGAAATGGACAAACGGTCAACCTTTTTTAACTCAAAAGCTTTGTTTGATTACCCAAATGATTACCTATACTATTCCTGCTGGTAGTGAAGCACAGAACATCAAAAACTTAGTCAGGTCGCAAGTCATTGAAAATTGGGAAGAAAAAGATCATCCTGAACATCTGAGAACCATTCGCGATCGCATACTCAAAAGTAATAAGATTGGTGCAGAATCATTACTTCGCTATTATCAGCAAATTTTACAAAGAGGAGAAATGTTAGCTGATGATAGTCCTGAGCAGAAAGAATTATGCTTATCAGGTTTGGTGGTTAAACGTAATGGTAAGTTAACGGTTCAAAATTTAATTTATCAATCTATATTTAATAAGACTTGGGTTAAAGAAGAGTTAGCAAAATTTTCCCGGTAAAAACTGAAATCATTATTCCCGATATCTTGCCTAATACCAAGTTGCGTTCTATCCTGTCATTCTGAGCGAAGCGAAGAATCTGGTTTAACAGTAGCAGGGTGTGTTAATACAGCCGTTACCGATGTAACTCACCCGTTAACAGTAGACAACAAAACAGCTACCATCAGCCTTACAACCTTCTGCCCTCTGCCTCCTGCCTTCTGCCTCTTCTCCACCACAAAACTTATTCAGCAGCCCTTAGGTAGGGTATGGCTTATCCAAACAACTGCAAACATTGCTGACGGAAATCATCACCCCGGTGTTCAAAACTTTGATATTGGTCAAAACTTGCACAAGCGGGTGACAACAAAACTACACGCGCATTATCTTGTTGGGCTAATTCGGCTGCTCTAGGAATTGCTCTGGTCATTGTTTCCACAATTTCATAACGGAAATAACCGACTTCCTGTAAGCGTTGAGCAAATGCAGATGCTGCTTCACCAATCAGTAAAACAGCCGCCGCTTTTGCTTGGATTGTGTTCAACCATTGAGTATCATCACCCGCTTTGGCTTCACCCCCAGCAATTAAAATAGCCGGACTATCAACCGCCGCTAATCCCACTTGCGCGGCATCGTAGTTCGTGGCTTTACTATCATTAATAAAATCGATTCCCTGCCAGGTGATAATATGTTCTAGGCGGTGAGGAACACCGGGAAAATTGGTAATTGCCTCAACAATCGCCTGTTTCTCAATCCCTGCCAATCGTGCTGCTGCAACTGCCATGAGTAAATTCTGCTGATTGTGATGTCCCACCATTCGCAAGGAGTCTACAGGGACAATCGGTTCAGAGTCCACCATCACCCAGCCATTTTCAATATACACCCAAGGACGAGGTGTCGCGTCACGACCCTTGACGCTTGTCCAGTACGCCTTTGACCAATGGGTTGTCCCCAACTGACGTAAATAGGGGTCATCCCCGTTAAAGACTTGATCGTGCGATCGCGCTAGTAACGTGGCTTTGATATTGTAGTAATTTTCCAGGGTCTTGTGGCGGTTCAAGTGGTCGGGTGTAAAGGTTGTCCACACGCCAATCCTGGGAGCTAACTCCCGTGACGACTCAATTTGATAACTACTAATTTCTGCAATAACCCAGTCAATTGGAGAGTGGGAATTAGGGATGTTGGCATTCTCCCTGTCGCTGCTCCCCTGCTGCTTCAAAGCCAATTCACAAGCCGCATAGCCAATATTACCGCAGGCAGGCGCATGAAACCCCGCCGCTTGGAAAATAGCCGCAATCAGCGCCGTTGTTGTCGTTTTACCATTTGTTCCCGTAATCCCTACCCACGGAGAAGACTTAAGATGACGCCAAGCCAGTTCCATTTCGCCAATCGTATCAATTCCGCGATTCCTAGCGTCCATTAAAACCGGAATATCCCAAGGAACACCGGGACTCACCACAATCAGTTCCGGTACATCCCCATCGTCAAGGGTAAGAGAATACCCCAGTTTCACCGTAATTCCTTGACCAATCAGCGTTTGCTGTTGCTGTTGCAGCGATTCAGAGGTTTTGCTACTGTCTCTTATACACAACACACGCTGCCGACGACTAGTCGA
>CAZNNK010001000.1:0-2672 GCA_964574085.1 uncultured Coleofasciculus sp. | reverse complement strand
CCGAACAACAAAACCCGCCCTCCCCACCGATAACCGAACAACAAAACCCGCCCTCCCCACCGATAACCGAACAACAAAACCCGCCCCTACAACCCCGCACCTGTTCACCAAGAGCTTTCCCTCGGACTGGGAATTCGGTCTACAATTGAAAGCTTGAGACCCGAAATCAATCCAGCATGGCAGACCTGACACCGAATTCCAGTTTCAGTTTAACGATTCGTATCCAACTTCCCAATCGTTCTGGGATGTTAGCCACTGTTACTCACGCGATCGCACAAGTGGGGGGTAATCTAGGACAGATTGATCTGATTCACCAAACCCATAAAGTTACGACTCGTGAAATCGCCATCGATGCGACGAGTACCGAACACGCGGAACAGATTGTGCAAGCGGTTAAGGAACTTACCCATATCAAGGTGATCGATGTCTATGATCGCACGTTCAATCTCCATCGAGGGGGCAAAATCAGCATTGAGAACAAACTTCCCCTGAAAACCCAAGCTGATTTAGCCATGGCGTATACCCCAGGGGTGGGTCGCATTTGCACGGCGATCGCCGATGATCCCCAAGATGTTTACTCCCTGACCATTAAAAGTAATACAGTAGCCATTGTTACAGATGGTAGCGCCGTATTAGGATTGGGAAACCTAGGCGCCGAAGCCGCATTACCTGTCATGGAAGGGAAAGCCATGCTGTTTAAAGAATTTGCCAAAATTGACGCCTTTCCCATCTGTCTGGCAAATCAAGATACCGATACGATTATCGAAACCGTTAAAAATATCGCTCCCGTTTTTGGCGGAATTAACCTGGAAGATATCAGCGCCCCCCGTTGCTTTGACATTGAAGCCAAACTGCGGCAAGTCTTGGATATTCCTGTGTTTCACGATGATCAGCATGGAACCGCCATTGTCAGTTTAGCGGCGTTAATTAACTCCCTAAAACTGGTGAAGAAATCCCTGGAAGAGGTGCGAATTGTGATTAATGGCGCTGGCGCAGCGGGAATTGCGATCGCGCGGCTATTGCGTCAAGCTGGGGCGACGAGGATTTGGATCTGTGATTCTAAAGGGATTCTTTCGACAAAACGCACGGATTTAACGCCTCAAAAGCAGGAATTTGCTGTTGAATCTAGTGGTACTTTAGCCGGTGCCATGGTGGGGGCGGATGTGTTTCTCGGCGTCAGTGTTCCCGGTGTTTTGACCCCAGACATGGTACATTCGATGGCAAGAGATCCCATTGTCATGGCGATGGCGAATCCAATCCCCGAAATTCAGCCAGAATTGGTGTTAGAGGATGTGGCGGTTATGGCAACGGGGCGCAGTGACTATCCCAATCAAATTAATAATGTTCTGGCGTTTCCTGGTGTGTTTCGCGGCGCCCTCGACTGTCGCGCCTCCATGATTACCAGTACGATGTATCTAGAAGCGGCAAAAGCGATCGCGTCTTTGATGTCTACGACAGATTTGGACGCTGAACATATTATTCCATCTGTTTTTGATCAGCGTGTTGTGACGGCTGTTTCCGCAGCGGTACAACAAGCCGCCCGGAATGAAGGGGTAGCAAGACGGTAAACACTGATTTCACGGATTGATGTCGAGGGATTGGGGTGGGGATATGGGAGGTTGGTAGCACTGATGACACTGAGGGGTTATTACTGTTCGGATAAGCTTTAATTTCATTTTTTCTCCCCCTGCTCCCAGACGTGCCATGGCACGTCTCTACATTGCTCCCCCTGCTCCCCACAGCACTTATTCAGCAAGCCCTAAATAGTGATTATTACCCCATGGGTAGAGGATTGTTAGATTACCAGTTTAGACATCGGCTAGTTGTTAAGATCACGAGTCTCTTCTTCGGTTTACTGGTTACTCAATTATTCGGATGTCAGATTATATCAACGATTAACAACGGTTTCCATAATTCTCGAATTTCTAGCGAAAATGCTGTTCCTGTACAATTTACTTTCCCGTTTGAGTTAGAGTCAGGACATGATTTTTCTCAGGCGTTAGCGGCGGTTAAGTTGGATGGGGAGTGGGGCTATATTAATCAAAGCGGAAATTGGGTAATTCAACCACAATTCGAGTTGGCTGATTCGTTTAATGAAGGGTTAGCCCCGGTCAAAGTTGATGGGAAATGGGGTTATATTGATCAAGCAGGTAACTGGGTGATTAAACCTCAATTTGATGGCGCTAAATCGTTCGCGGAAGGATTAGCTCCGGTTAAACAAGGCGAGGATTGGGGCTATATCGATAAAACTGGCACGGTAATAATTTTACCTCAATTTTACGATGCTGATTTGTTTTCCGAAGGATTGGCAATTGTCGAAAACAATAATCAGTATGGTTATGTAGATAAAACCGGAAACTGGATTACTCCGCCTCAATTTCAGGAAGCAAAACCGTTTTCTGAGGGGTTAGCTACGGTAAAAGTTAATAACCAGTATGGCTATATCGACAAAACCGGAAACTGGGCGATTCCACCTCAATTTAAAGATGCGAGTTCTTTTTCCGAAGGCTTGGCGTCTGTAACTAATCAAGCGATGAAATCAGGGTATATTAATCATCAAGGCGAGTTTGTGATTATGCCTTATTTTGATTGGGCGGGGGATTTTGTCCAAGGTGTGGCTGGAATTTCGATGAACGATAAAATTGGTTATATTGATCAGCAGGGAAATATGC
>CAZNNK010000999.1:0-2674 GCA_964574085.1 uncultured Coleofasciculus sp. | reverse complement strand
GCGTAGTCTTTCCCGAACCACTGCGACCCACAAGCGCCACAGTTTGCCCGGATTCCACCTCAAAGGAAATATTCTGTAAGGTATTACGCTCCTGCTGGTCGGAATAACGGAACGTCACATTATCAAACTTAATATCTCCCTGTAGTCGGGGAAGCGTCAACAGGGGATGTTGAGGACTTTCTTCCGGTTCCGCCTCAAAGACATCATTCAGGCGTTCCACGGATACGGTGACTTCTTGCAATTCATCCCAAAGTCCGACTAATGCCAAAACTGGACTGATTACATTGCCAATCAGCATATTAAATGCCACAAACTGACCAATCGTCAGTTGGTCTTGGATCACCAAGGTTGCACCATACCAGAGTAATGCCGTATTTCCCAAGGTTTGAAATAAACCCCCGGTGGATTGCAACCCATTCGCCAGTTTCTGACCGCGAAATCGAGCATTCAGCATCTTGGTCAGGCGGTCTTCCCAGCGCCAACGTAACTCCCGTTCGGCGGCGTTGGCTTTCACTGTTGCTACGCCGTTCATCATTTCCACCAGTGACGAGTTTTGTCCGGCGTCTTCCTTAAAGATTTCGCGCGACACCCGGCGCAGGAAGGGACTGGCGAATAGGGTTAATAGGGCAATGGGCGGAATAATTGCTAGGACGACTAAGGTTAACTTCCAGTTGTAATACGCCATCAACCCGATATAAACCACCGCCATCAGCGCATCTAACCAAGCGGTAATCGCTTTGCGGGTGAGGAAACGCTGCAACTTCTGGTTTTCCTGCACACGGGTGATAATATCCCCGACATGGCGGGATTCAAAGAAGGAGAGGGGTAAGGTTAGGGTATGGCTAATAAAGCCACCAATCAGGGTTAGATCAATACGATTGCCAAAATAATCTAAAAGATACTGTCGGGTGGCTCTAATACCGATACGCCAAATGCCAAATAAGAGTAAACCAATGGCAAAAACATGCAGCGTGATAAAGCTTTTGTGGATTACCACCCGGTCGAGAATAATTTGGGTAAATAGGGGTGTAATGAGTCCAAAAAGCTGGATTAATAGAGAGGCTAAGATAATTTGCCCAATCAGCATCCGGTAGGGGGACAGGGCGCTGATAAATTTACCGAAGGAGATTTTTTGACTTTCCACCTCTTTGAGGCGTTCGGTTGGTTCGATGAGTAACGCATAACCCGTCCAACCTTCAATAAACGCTTGGCGAGAGAGTTGGCGCTTTCCCACCGCCGGATCAGCCACCAGCATGCGATCGCCTTTACACCAGTAAACGACAACATAGTGATTTCCGCCCCAGTGAGCAATCCAGGGCTGTTTGATTTCCGCTAAACGACTCAAAGACGCCCGTACGGGTCGGGCTTGAAATCCCAGATTATCAGCAGCTTTGGCTAAAGCGGATAGAGATGCACCCGTCCGCCCGACACCCGCCAGATTCCGCAGGGAGGTGAGGCTAAATCGCTTCCCCCAATAGCGTCCCACCATCGCCAGACAAGCCGCGCCGCAATCGGAACTACTCTGCTGTTGGATAAAGGGATACCCGCGCCAAAATGCCCGCCGTATCCGACGTTTGGGTTTGGGAAAGGTGATGGATTCGGATTCTGATTGGTCTTGGGGTTCGGATTTAGGGGATTTAGTCGGCGTAACCTTGCGGGTTTTCTGGACGGGTAATACCGCCTTTTTCTTGGCGGCGGGTGGGATATGTCCGTTTTCAGATTTTTCTGCATCCTCGGTGTCTGGAGAGAGGATGGGGGCGATAGATTGAGCGGTTTGCCAATGATCGGTACTGAGTCGATAGACCGATAAATCCGTCTGGGCTATCCAATCCTCTGGGATGGTTTGGGGATATCCCCAACTGTCGCCAATATCTGGGGGTGAACTGTCATCCCCTTGACTAGCAATGTCACCGTGACGCAACCAGAAACGACCTGCGTCGGGTGGGGTGGATTGGATGAGGGGTTCTCCGGCCCGAATCTGTTCGGTATCTAAATAAGGAAGGAGTTGCTGGAGATCCTGGCTGGGAATGTCTGCTAACTCGGTATTGGTTTTGAGAAAGAGGAGGCGTTGGCGGTAACTAATGGTTGAGGTGAGGGAGTCTTGCAGCAGAGGCAGCCGCTCAACCCATTGCAGCAGTTGGGTTTTAGCCATCCGCGCCACGAGACCAGAACTAACCGCCCGGACTTGATAGGGTAAAGTGCGATCGCCAACTAGAGTATCCGCGCCAAAACTCTCACCGGATTCGAGTACCCCCGCCGATACATAACGTTTTTGGCTGGGATTGTAACCCAGTAGCCGCACCCGACCTTGACAAACGAAGTAAAGGTCACTAGGGTTCAGTTCAGATTGACCCGAATTCGGGGATTGACTGGAGGCGCGATCGCTCAATAGGTCATCACCGAGTTCAAATCCATACCATTCTAAACCTTGACAAAACTCCGATACCAAGTCGGCATCAACGTCCCATTGGTTCAGGAACGAGTGGATCACAGCCAAGTTCTGAGTCTCAGTTGGTGATGAGTGATCGTGCAATTGCCCCTGATTTTTGAGTTTCTGATTCATTCCTCACTCCTCAGCCTGGGCATATTCAAAAGCATAAGCAGCTACTCTAGCAAATTAGTTGACACTCCCTCTTGGATACTCGCTTTTGGAGGCACTTCAGTTGTTTCTCCG
>CAZNNK010000998.1:0-2675 GCA_964574085.1 uncultured Coleofasciculus sp. | reverse complement strand
CCTTGTCCTCCTTGTCTTGTCCCCACCCTAAAATAAAAAACCTACACCTGTAAGCTCGCCCTCTCACCCTCTCACCCCATCTCCCCAATACTTATTCAGCAACCCCTACTTACATCAGAGAGTATTGAATCGGCGGTTGGATAGACCAATCAGCAAACATTGATTTATCTTGAATCTGGTTAACCGGGGACTGGGGAAGATAGGTTTGTAATGCTTGGATCATTTTATCTTGGTTAATCGGCTTGGTGATAAAATCTGACGCACCGACGATTTTTGCCCGTGTCCGGTCAATAATCCCATCCTTACCCGTTACAATAATCACCGGGGTAGATTTGAAAAAGGGAACCCGACGAATTTGGGAGCAGATTTCATACCCATTAGCAATCGGCATGACTAAATCTAATAAAATCAGGTCAGGTTTGTGTTTTATCAATATTGATAATGCTTTTTCTTGATCCTCAATATTGATAAACTGATAACCTGCTTGAGTGAGAATATGATTCATCAGGACTAAATCAAATGAGCTATCCTCGATACAGGCAATTAAGGGACTTGTCGATTTCGATTTTACTGGAGTGGTAGGAGTTTCGGCTGATGAAGATTCTCGCTTCGTCAGGGGTGCAGCACTGAAACTTACATCCTCAACCTGATGCAGTTCCACTAACCCTTGACGAATATAGGGCATAATCGGCTGCGTCAGAAGTACAAGATTCCGATTCAAATGAATAGCTAAGTCCCGTAATGTTTGATTGCCATCCATCGCCACAATCAGGTTATCTGATGTAACTTGAGAGGTTTCACCTTGCAACGCTTTAAACGTCTGATTCATGCCTCCCAAACCACTGAGGTTATCATAGAGCATCTGGGAAAACTGTTGTTGCAATTCCTCCGGGTTTAATGCCTGGGGCGCTAAATTAGGAGAAATGTCGGTTAAATCGGCGCTTTGCCAACTTCGCCACAGTTTTAATGCTTGCCTCCACATTTCATCAACATCGATGGTTACCAAGGCTGAATCCATCTGGTTTTGAGGAATTTGACTATAACTAAGTTGCCAGTTTGAGGCAGGAGATATCTGTTCCAGATGTTGAATTAGATCAAAGAAGATTTCCAGAATATAGCTTTCGACAACTTCTGTCATTTGCTCTGACCGAAGTTTTCCCTGTGTTACTAATTCCGCTAAGGCATCGTAATTGTCAATAGGGAACTGATTTGAATGATTGGCAGTCCTATCCTTAATCAGTTGGGGACAGTAGCGATAAAGCTGGCGCAACCAACTGCGACGGGGATGTATGCCACTTCCACCACAAATTAAACCTTGGGAAAAATATAAACTCCAATGTTGGTATTGAGGAGCTTCAATATCTAAGCAACCTGTAAATTTCTCACTCGCGCAGGAGAAAAGTTGGGTCGCTAGATTTTCAGTATTGACGATTGGACAAGGGGTGAAGGGAAATGCGCCAGTGCTAATAAATTCAGTCCAGTTTTGTGAATATCCAATGGCTCGCTCGAATTGATTGGTCATAATTTTAGCTTGAACTCCTGGGAATACAGCATGAAAGTGATTAGGGATGATGAAAGCAACTAGCCAAGTTGGGAACGGAGGAACAGACTGCACTGAGTCGTGCTAATACCATCAGACTGGCATAATCAACTGAGACCATTCCATACAGTCTTGTTTGGAGAGCGGCACAAACAACTGGGTTCGTCGGGTTGGCATTTAAATCCAGCGCTTGCCGTTAATATTACAGAATGTGGTAAATTACCCAGATTAGATCAGTTTTCGCTGTCACCGATGGACGTGAGCCAGCCCCTCACTTAGGCGTTGTGGAGATGCACTGCTGTAGGATAGTTCAGGTTTTGTTGTATCTTGGGTAATTCTACGTAGACGTTTCGAGAAAGTTGCTTACACTCACTATCGCCCGTCTTAATAATTGGTTTTTAACAGATGAGGCTGGAACGTTTGCCCAGCAAGGATTGCTATTTCACAACTCATTCAGACTTACTCTGTTTTTATGGTAGAGGATGTCACTAGCAATTCAGTAAAGTGAGCATAAAATTTTTGTAAAGTTTTGTTCACCTTTTCTGGTTTAAGTCATTACATCTTCTTATTGTCGGCTGATCGTGCCGCTAATTACCTCAGCATAATGGCGTAAGTTTACTGCGTATAGCTCTATTGTAGGAAGGCAAGCTATTAACCTTTTAACCATAGGCGTTTCAGCGCCTAATTAGCCCTACTCTTAGGGGACATTTCCCTAAGCCATTTGGCTTAGGTATAGGGAGGTTTATTACCCAATCCATCCGTAATTTCCCTGACATGATTAATCTTTCTTCCTAGATATTAAGTATTTTTGATTATCAGGTTCTGGCTAAATATATAGCAATTGTATAGCACATTTTTTATAAAATCCAAGAAAATGAAAAAAATATATCCCACGCTAAAAAACGTGGGATTTTACCAGACGCAAGAGACATGATATTCGCGAAGCACCAAGTTTATGGTTCAAAGTTCATGAACCATGAACCAAGGAACTATAGTCGTTACCGCTTTGGGTGATATGATGTCCGAACCCATCACCCATAATAAAAATGTAGGGACCTGGTTACCAAGCCCCTACTCCCCCTCACCCCATCTCCCCCTCATCCGTTCGGCGGCTTGCTGTACAGCAACAACGATG
>CAZNNK010000997.1:0-2678 GCA_964574085.1 uncultured Coleofasciculus sp. | reverse complement strand
ACCCTAACCCTCCCCTTACCAAGGGGAGGGAACCGGGAGGGAATCAGGAACTCGAATGGCTTTGGTTAGGGGGTTAACATTAAGCCAATGATATCCATGAGGACATTTCCGGAATGACAACCAACCCCTTAGAATCAGCAAAAGCCCGTCTAATTGCGTTTTATCTGCCACAGTTTCATCCGATTCCGGAAAATGATCAAGCCTGGGGAAAAGGGTTTACCGAATGGACAAATGTTGCCAAAGCTAAGCCCTTATTCCCTGGACATGACCAACCTAAAATTCCGGCTGATTTAGGCTTTTACGACTTGCGTGTACCCGAAGCCCGACAAGCGCAAGCGGAACTGGCAAGGGCGTATGGAATTGAAGGGTTTTGTTATTGGCATTATTGGTTTGCGGGTAAGCGGGTTTTAGAACGACCGTTTAATCAGGTCTTAAAATCAGGTGAGCCGAATTTTCCGTTTTGTCTGGCTTGGGCAAATCAAACTTGGACAGGGATTTGGCATGGTTGCCCGGATCGGGTTTTAATTGAGCAAACTTACCCGGGTTTGGCAGATTATACGACTCATTTTTATACCCTCTTGGAGGCGTTTACTGACCCCCGTTATATCACGGTTGAGGGTAAACCCCTATTTCTGGTTTATAATCCGGAGGAGTTGCCCGACCCGAAACAATTTACGGACTGTTGGAGAGAATTAGCGATTCAATCGGGGTTAAAGGGACTCTATTTAATCGGTGTTGCCCGACATGAATACTGGTTTCCTGAATCGAATGGGTTTGATGCGTCTGTTGTTATCAATCCGGATTACGTTTTTACGCAGGCTTCAGCCCGAATTTTCCCAGGAAAGCGGAGTTTAACTAAAGTTAAGCAAAGGTTTAGCGCATTCTCATCCCGGAGGTTCTACCAAAAATATCAACAGTTTTCGGATTATCCGCTACTTTACTCTTATGAAAAAGCGATCCAATGTGCGTTTAAGGGAAGTCATCCGTATTTTGTGACGTATCCCTGTATCTTTCCAAATTGGGATAACACGCCGAGAACAGGTATCTATGGGTTGGTGTTTCTCAAATCAACGCCGGATTTATTTAGAGTTCATCTGCAAGAGGCGATTGCAACGGTATCGGAACGAGACTCTGAAAATCGGCTAATTTTTATTCGTTCGTGGAATGAATGGGCGGAAGGAAATTATTTGGAACCTGATCTGAAATTTGGCAAGGCTTTTTTAGAGATTATTCGCGATGAAATCTATAGAAATTTAAATTAGAATCGGCGACTGGAAGTCACGGCTACACAAACCAAGTCCGCCTGCGCGGACTGGATGGTAAAGATACTGGTCATCTATTGTCTCAAAACTGATACTGTGCCGCAGCAGGGATTAGCTGGAAAACAAACTTCTGTCACAATATAGATCTATAAAGGAGAAGTTGGTAAAAGTTATGTCATACAGCGATTTTACCTTAGAAGACCTAGAAAACGACTTTAATCTGATTCTTCAAGAACGAGTTGAACTCTTTGACGCAGTAGAACCTGTCCCGCCTAGCCCTCTATTGAGTGAAACATTAGAGGAAAATATCCCTCTGGCATTAGAGATTAATACCGAAAAAGCGCGTTCTGAGATGATTGTTACTCCCATCCTCATCGAAGTTCGCCGAAAATGCAACCGCCAGATCAGTCTATTTTCGGGAACTGACTTTAATATTGATAAAGACAGAGGACTGAATGGTCGATGTGATTTTATTCTCAGTCATTCGCCCAAACAGTTAGAAGTGACAGCACCAGTCGTCACACTGGTGGAAGCTAAGAACGATAATATTAAATCAGGAATTCCCCAATGTATTGCTGAGATGCTTGCGGCTCAGATTTTTAACCAACATAAAAATAATGAAATTGGTTGTATTTATGGAGTTATCACAACCGGAAGTATTTGGAAGTTTCTCAAATTAGTCAAAACGACAGTTTCTATTGAGCGCGGGGAACATTATCTGAATAACTTGGACTTGATTTTGGGGATTTTCTCACAGATTATCCAGACAACTCGTCCTCTCTCTCTACCCTTAGAACTCTAAGCAAGAGGAGGCGATTGAAATCGCTGCTACACAAACCTAGTCCGCCTGCGCGGACTAGGTTACTACGGGGGTAGCTAACCCGGATTTGGTATAAGACATTCCGGCGGAACGTCTCTACGGAAGAATCTCTGGCAGCAAATAATGGTACAATTTATCCTGATAAACCTAACCTTTGCTGTGTCTACCACCGTTATCGATTCAGTGCAAATTGAACAAGCTGATGCGTTGATCTGCTATTAACTTGAAAACTGCTGTAAGGTAAAAACCAACAATATTTCACCCTCATCCCCTAACCCCTTCTTCCATCAAGGGAGAAGGGGAATTATTAGGGTAAATTTATCCATTTTTGCTCCTCTCTCCCATAAAACAAAAGTGCAACACCCGTTTCTTTGTACCTGAGTAAAATTAGGGTTGGCTGCAACAACCAGAACCCCTCAAAACTCAACGTTTTTTTACATATACTGTGTAATTTGTCAAGTCGGTTATTGTAGGAATTTTCCGCTTCTGGGGTGGCACAGTATTCAGGTGTCAACCCTGTGCTGGAGGTCTCTAGGAAAAGGTGAAAACGGACACGATTTTTTATAGCTTGTTTCAGGAGTTTCCTAGTATCTTCT
>CAZNNK010000996.1:0-2679 GCA_964574085.1 uncultured Coleofasciculus sp. | reverse complement strand
TCCCCCATCTCCCTCATCTCCCCCATCTCCCCCATCTCCCTCATCTCCCCCAACTACCCCATCTGATTGGTATTCTGGAAAATGGTAATTTAACCCAGATGCCCAAGGCAATTTTGCCCAGTATCCATAAAAATCTGTGCTTGACCTAAAGCAAATCCGAGAAAATCCCCAAAGCGTCCAAGAACGCCTAGAAAAACGTGGGGCGGGTCAATATGACCTCCAGCCCATTTTGGACTTGAATCAGCGTCAACGGGAACTAGAAACCTCCCGTAGTCGCCTGCAAGCCCGTAGTAACGAAATTGGTAAACTCATCGGTCAAAAAATTAAAGCCGGGAGTTCCCCTGATGCGCCGGAAATCCGAGAACTGCGAGAAGAAGGCAATCAGGTTAAAACCCAAATTAGTGAACTAGAACCTCAAGAAAAAGACCTGAAAGCAGAAATTGAGGCGCTATTACTCTCCCTACCCAATCTACCTAGTCTTTCAACTCCTATGGGTGAGAGTGAAGCGGACAATGTGGAGGTGCGCCGTTGGGGGGACGAGTATATTCCCCAAAATGACAAAATTGTACCCCATTGGGAAATTGGCGAAACCCTGGGTATTCTTAATTTTGAGCGGGCGGTAAAAGTCGCCCAAAGCCGTTTCGTCAGTCTAATTGGCGCTGGTGCTGCCTTAGAGCGGGCGTTGATTAGTTTTATGCTAGATCGGCAAATTGCCGCAGGCTATGTGGAAGTGATCCCACCGATACTGATTAACAGCCGCTCATTAATGGCGACGGGTCAATTGCCTAAATTTGCTGAAGAAAGCTTCAAGTGCGACAGTGATGATTTGTGGCTTTCGCCTACAGCGGAAGTTCCCTTAACCAATCTGTACCGTGACGAAATCCTAGACGCCTCCCAACTCCCCATTTATCACTGCGCCTATACCCCCTGCTTTCGCCGAGAAGCCGGGAGTTATGGACGAGATACCAAAGGGTTGATTCGACTGCACCAGTTTAATAAAGTTGAGCTGGTCAAAATTGTTCATCCCAGTACCTCGGAAGCCGAACATGAAAAGCTAGTGCAGGATGCGGCGGCAATTTTAGAGGCGTTAAACCTTCCTTATCGGGTTATTGAACTGTGTACCGGAGATTTGGGATTCTCTGCCACAAAATGCTATGACCTAGAAGTGTGGCTCCCGTCCTCTGGCAAATACCGGGAAATTTCCAGTTGTTCCAATTGCGGTGATTTCCAGGCGCGACGCGGTAGCCTACGCTTTAAGGAAGTGGGCAAAAAAGGAACTCAGTTTGTCCATACCTTGAATGGCTCAGGATTAGCGATTGGGCGCACCCTGTCGGCAATTTTAGAGAATTACCAGCAACCAAACGGTACAGTGAAAATACCAGAGGTTCTACACTCCTATATGGGGCGTGAGGTGTTGTAACCTTCCGCCCACCAAATCGTAGATAAGGCGACCATCTGCCCAAGTATGGAAAGCGGCAACGTACAATAGAAAGGACGCAAGCAATCGTTACATTACTTCTTATGTCAATTTTGGCGGCGATCGCAGTCTTGGCGGTTTTGATTGTGGTGCATGAGCTGGGTCACTTTATGGCAGCTCGTTTGCAGGGAATTTATGCTAATCGTTTTTCTCTGGGTTTTGGTCCAGTTCTGTGGAAATACCAGGGACCCGATACGGAATATGCGATACGTGCTTTCCCCCTGGGCGGATTTGTGGGTTTCCCCGATGATGACCCCGATAGCGAGATCCCCCCAGATGACCCCAATTTACTCCGCAATCGACCCGTTTTAGACCGAGCGATTGTAATTAGTGCTGGGGTAATTGCCAACCTGATTTTTGCTTACTTTCTTCTGGTGGTGCAGGTGGGAACAGTGGGAATTACTGACTTCAATTACCAGCCTGGAGTAAAGGTTCCAGAAATTGCCGCAGAAAGTAGCCTAGTGGCGAAACAAGCCGGAATTAAATCCGGTGATGTCATTCTGGCGGTTGAGGAGCAACCCTTGGGCGCCAGTCGGGGTGCAATCCTTACCCTCATGACCGAAATTCAAAAATCCCCCAACCAACCCCTAGAACTGTCGATTAAGCGGGGTGAACAAACCTTGTCCCTGGACGTGACGCCAGAACCGGGAGACGATGGCAAAGGTAAAATTGGTGTACAACTGGCACCCAATGGGGAAATAGTCCGCAAGTACGCTGACGGACTCGTCGAGATGTTTACGATTGCGGCTGACGAATATCAGCGCCTGAGTACGGAAATTGCCAAAGGTTTTGGTCAACTGATTAGCAACTTTAATGAAACAGCCGAACAAGTATCAGGTCCGGTAGCGATTGTGGCAATTGGCGCGAATATTGCCCGTTCTGATGCGGGGAATCTGTTTCAGTTTGCGGCGTTAATTAGCATCAATTTGGCGATTATTAATATCTTACCCTTACCCGCGCTGGATGGCGGTCAATTGGCATTTTTAGCGATCGAGGGAATTCGCGGCAAACCTATCCCCACGGAAGTTCAGCAAAATATTATGCAAACGGGATTGGTTTTGTTGTTGGGATTAGGTATTTTCTTGATTGTGCGGGATACGGCAAATTTGGTTCCCTCTAGTTGGGTGCAAAATTTATTTCAGTGAGGATGGTCATTGGTCATTGGTCATTGGTCATTGGTCATTGGTCATTGGTCATTGGTC
>CAZNNK010000995.1:0-2682 GCA_964574085.1 uncultured Coleofasciculus sp. | reverse complement strand
CTAGGGCTGAGGTTCCCTTACTACAAGCCGAATTTAATTCATCAAATAAGGTGTGCAACGCCACTAGGGTATATCAAAAGTTTTGGCGATCGTTTATTTCAATGCCATTGAGCTTCAGTTGACATCAAAACGTGAAACCCACCCCAACAAACAACAATCCTTTAGGACACAAACCGAATCACTTCACCCGAACTAGCGGAACCATAACTGACCATGGCTACCTCCTGTCCAGCAGAATCAATTAAGGCAATAATACCCGAACTGTTCCCCAATTGCATGGTCGTATAATTGGCTCGCGAAATGGTAAACCGCTTAACTTCCTGCGGTTGCAGCGTGCCACTAATATCTTCGGGACGGTCTAATTTATCTTGCAGTTTCCAACCCGATAAATCAATCGGATTACTCGTGGTATTCTTTAACTCAACCCACTCATTCCCTTCATCACTGCCTTCTGGGTTGGGTTGGGTGGCGAAAATTACAACATCACCGTTGTTGTTTGTCACTTCATCAATCGGCTCAACAACAGGTTCATCTGTGTCCGGTGTTTCGCCATCATCCATTGCCAAGAAAATGGGGAAAAAGGAACGAATAAATTCACCACGACTGCCATTGGGATTGGTGCTGCGATACAAGACTAAATTATAGGTAGCGTCATTAATGGTAATCCGGCGCTTATCCGTAATTTTGCCGTGAACACTTTCGTAATAGGCAACCGTTGCCATTGCCATTTCACATTCGGGACTCGGACCAACAAAGAAGCCGCCTTTGCGTTTAAACAGTTTGGCAATCACGTTTCCTTGCATATCAATTACTTTGTTGGTCATCTGCAAGGTGACAACATTAGGATTTTGGGAACCATCCTCTCCTTGTAAATCATATTTGTATCCCAAATAATTGACCCGCTGATTTTTTTCATCTAGGTAAAACTTCACCCAAGAGTGATAGCCGGAAACTTTGCCAAAGTTTTCTTTTTTACTTCCCGAATGGATATCGAACTTCCCCTCACCGACAAACACATGTTCAAAGCCAGAGGCAAACTCAGTCGATTTGCCGCCATAGTGATTCGTATAAAGTTCAAACCAGATCCGCTGTAGCTTGGTGCGGAATTCTTCTTCTGAAAGACTTTCGCCCAAGTTTTGATTGATATAAGTCCGGGCAAGCTGCATGGGCTTGGTTTTGATGATTTTTGCCAAGAATATTTGCTGTTCTTGGACTTCTTCCTCGTCCGTCTTTTCGGGATCAGCCGCACGAACGGCGTAGTTATCTAACAGTTGAATAAAGCTGGAATAGGTGCGATCTTTGTCAAAGAGTTTCGCTTCATTTACTTTATGGAAGAGAGGATGAGTCGCTAGATCAATTTCTCGTTTTCCCGCTGCTTTCACCTGTTCATCTAATAAAATATCAGCCTCTGGGTTTTCCCAGTCGCCGGAACTGTTGCGGGGACTAACTGAGAATTGATTCTCATCGTGTTCCCACAGTAGCTGATAAATCGTATCGGCGGTTATATCAAGGGATTTGGGGGGAAAGGTGGGGACTCCTGGTGTTCCTGGCGTTTCCGAAGTGTCCTCCTCTTGGGTAGATACAGGATAGGCAATCCAGGCGACAGCTTCATCTAGATGCGCCCCATCTGCTGAACGTCCCCGGGCGACGACTTCATCAAAGCGAATCTCAAATCCTTCTGGGGTAACATGGCGAAGTCTTAATCCTGGGGTTTCTGATCCGTTATAGGTTTGCGTCATCGGGATAACCGCGACTTGAGTATCCTGAGGAAACGGCGGATCAAATTTAACCGTGTGCCATGTGTTGGCTTTGCGATCGGCTTGTAAGGCGGGAATAATGCCAACCCGTTGTTGTGATGAGAGGGGGGATTGAGTTGTCATAATTTTTCTCCTGAACGTGAATAAAGGGTCAACCTTTAACTGGATCTTGTCCTATTGGTAATAGGTTTCAACTTACCGTTAGGTGGGCAAAAATAAGGAACGATACTATCACGGTGTCAAGGGTTATAACTCTTGCCCACCCTACATAGAATCGCTAACTGGACGGCGTTCGTTTCCTCTGAGAATGAGTCAACCGACTTGCCGTCCTTTTGTCAATCAAATTAAAGATTGGCTTAATGTTCCAGTCGAATCGAGGCAACGACTTGTCCGTGATCCGACTTCCATTTTTCCAAATCTTCGTAACTCAAGGTTTCATCGATGAGATGATCGTTATAAACAGAAACATACGTCACCTTACCGATGCGATCCGGATTTTGTGCCACCAATTCTTCACTTACCATAATATGATCGAGACTCTCGTAGTACCCGTTGTAGATATGGGTGTAGTAGAAATCACCATAACTCTGACGCGCCTGAATGTCCTTGACACTATAAAGCAGTACGTCCCAGATTTCCTGCTTTTGGGCAAATCTTAGTTTTTCCCAAGGGGGTTCACCGGAGATAATTTTACTGGTTACGGCTAAACCACTATCATTTAAATCGCCGATCACCATGACTGGACGTTTGCGGTTTTGCAGCGTTTCCATGAGAATTACCCGTAACGCCGTGGCTTCAGCCGCCCGACGCAGTAACGCCCGGGCTTGTCCCTTGGCTTTTTCCACAGGGTCACTGCGATCGGCATCTTCGGGTATTGTAAAGTTTCAATAACAATATAGTCAGATATAGTCATGTTTGGTAATAT
>CAZNNK010000994.1:0-2684 GCA_964574085.1 uncultured Coleofasciculus sp. | reverse complement strand
TGTCTTCCTTGTCTTACCTGAACCGCAATCTTAAAAAACCTACCCTTGTGAGCTCCCCCTGCTCCCCCTGCTTCCCCAGCTCCCCCAGCTCCTAGGGGTAACATGACTTTAAACGTTGTACCCACACCCACTTCACTGTGAACCGCCAATTTCCCCCCATGTAAATCAACCGATTTTTTGACAATGGATAAACCTAATCCCGTCCCCTGAATATTACCCACATTTTTAGCCCGATGAAAGGACTCAAAAAGTCGCTTTTGATCCTCTAGAGGAATGCCAATTCCTTGGTCTTTAATTTCAAAAATAACCTCCTGTTCTCGACAGTGACAGTTAAACTGCACGGTAGAACCTGGCGGTGAATACTTGACCGCATTTGTCAGCAAATTGGTCAAAATATGCCGCAGGAGTTTTTCATCCATACAAGCCTTGTTTACCCTACCCGAATCGACAAATCTGATTTCATGCTGCTTACCGATACCTAGTTCAATGTCTTCGACTAAATCACTGCATAACTGGTTTAAATTTAAGGGTTGAGGATTAAACTCCAGCTTACCTGATTCCGCTTTGTTGACAATCAACACATCATCTAACAGGGTTGTCATGCGGTTCACTGAGTCTTTAATTCGATTAAAGTGTTTGAGCTTTTTCTCCTCCGCCCATTTACTACTATACTGTTCCAGTAATTCTGTTGAGGAATAAACCGCTGTTAAGGGAACCCGGAATTCATGACTCGTCATGGAAATAAAGCGAGATTTTAGTTCCGTAAGTTCTTTTTCTCGCTCTAGTGCCTGAAGCATTTCCGCTTCCAAAAGTTTACGCTGGGTCAAATCTCGACCGACATAGACGAAATTGAGTGAACCTTCTAGATCAGTTATCAGAGCCGAACAAGAAAACGCTACAGCGACGGTTTCACCCTGTTTAGTCAGACAATTTAATTCGATGTCCTGAAATGTCGAACTATCCGGTGATAAATGACTTAAGTTATTTAAAAAGTCTTGATTTTTAATGATTTTGGTAATCGGTTGTCCCACTAATTCGTCTATCTTGTATCCAAATAGAGTTTGTGCGGCACGGTTTGCCGTTTTGATGTCTCCTGAAGCTGTAGTGACTAATAGGGCATCAGCCATTGAACTGATAATTTTATCAATATAATTTTTAGAATGAGTTAGCGCACTTAATAACAGATTAGTTTCATTTGATTTTTGAATTAATTTTTGCTGTAACCTCATCCGTTCGGTGACATCCTTAAATAAAAGGATTAAATAATTTTCATTCTTATCTTTATGGTGACAAATATGTAAATCAAAATAAAAATGAGAATCAGTCGCTTTAGCTGTGTGATGCTGATCAGGTCGAACAATCCCTGCTAACTGAAAACTTATCTGCCGTCCTGCAAAAATGTCCATCATCACCCCTTCCATACCGACTAATTCCGGAAAAGCTAAGCGGACATCTTCGCCTAATTTTAAATCTTGAGGAGATTCCGCAAAATCAGGAACACCGTCAGAAAATTCTTGAACGAGTAACTCGTGATCAAGGGTGAGATACTCGTAATCGGGTGCTAATAGTTTTAAGCGGGACGGCATAAAAATCCTAAGCCTTTAATATCTGATCAGCAAGTTGTTCAAAAATTTCATCGACATAAGCACCTGTTTTCGCTGAGGTTTGATAAAGTCCTGCTTCGGGATTCAAGTCTTTATCCTGAACGATTTGAACCAGTTGGTTCAGTTTTTCCGGTTCGACTAAATCCGATTTATTTAAGGCAATGGCAATTTTGCCTTTGGGATTAACCGATAGAAACAGGTTAACGTGTTCATCTAATCGCTCAACGGTTTCCAGGCGGCTGACATCAGCCACGACGATGACACCACTCGCCCCCTGTAAGTAACTGGGAGCGATGGATTTAAATTTAGTATGTCCCTCCAAGTCCCAGATGAGCAACTGTAAATTTACGGATTCTAGTGTTTTCCGGGAGATCTTCACACCGACGGTGGATAGATACTGATCGCTAAACTGGCGTTCGACGAAGCGGCGAATTAGGCTGGTTTTGCCTACGCCAAAGTCACCGACGAGACAAATTTTCTTGGATATTTTAGCCATTGGTGATTGGGGAAGAGGTGATTGGTTCGGAGAGTCCTTTTTGACTTGGTACAGACGCAGCATGCTGCGTCTCTACATAATTTAACGGGCGATCGCCTCAAATTCGACAAATCGGCTGTACTTATGGGGTTCATCCGCATACACACCTGTGGGGGGTTTGGTGGTTCCGGACACTTCTAAGCGTCTCGCATCAATCCCTTGACGCACCAGTACCTCAGCCACGGCTTTTGCCCGTTCCAGGGCTAATTCCTGATTTTCTAAGGGTGTACCACTGGGATCACTATGACCAATGACTCGCAGGGATTGGTTGGGGTAATCGTTGAGGAATGCAGTCAAGGCGTCCATTTTGGCTTGTTCTGAGGCTTTTAAGTCAGCAGAATTGAGATCAAAGTAGATGCGAGAGGCTAAGGCGAGAGGTTGTAGTTGCACGGTGTTGGTTACCGAGTCCACTCCCGGAATTTCTTCTAAAGCCTCAGTAATTTTCTGGGCATCTTTGACCTGAATCACACTCCCTTCTACGGTAACTTCACCATCCTGAAAATTTGTCCAAATTTCCAAACGTTCGGTTTGATTGAGAATAGCTG
>CAZNNK010000993.1:0-2701 GCA_964574085.1 uncultured Coleofasciculus sp. | reverse complement strand
CGGCTTAATTGGGGCGAGTCTGTTCTTCTTAGTTGGGGCAACGTATGACCGCACCCATACCCTAATGTTGGATGAAATGGGCGGTGTCGGTCAAAAGATGCAGAAGATTTTTGCCATGTGGACAACCTGTTCCCTGGCGTCTCTGGCGTTACCGGGGATGAGTGGGTTTGTGGCAGAGTTAATGGTGTTTGTCGGATTTGCGACGTCGGATGCCTATAATTCTACGTTTAAGGTGATTGTGGTCTTTTTGGCAGCCGTTGGGGTGATTCTGACGCCGATTTATCTGCTGTCCAATCTGCGGGAAATCTTCTACGGTTCCGAGAATAAGGAACTGGTGGAACACGAGGTTTTGCAAGATGCGGAACCCCGTGAGGTGTTTATTATTGCCTGCTTGCTGGTGCCGATTATTGGGATTGGCTTGTATCCCAAGCTAATCACACAGATGTATGACTCAACCACGCAACAGTTAACCGCCCGGTTGCGAGGTTCAGTACCCACATTAGCGGAAGGGAAACCGCCCATGGTATCCATGGTAGCCCCAGACATTGGGGGACGCGATCGCCTGGGGCTAGAGATGTCGCCTCCTGTGCGTTAGCGCTGCTGGTTTTAATTTGAGGTAGGGGTATGGCATTGCTGTGCCTCTATTTTTTTGACCGAGAGGGAGAACAGGGAACAGTGAGAGATTAACCATTCATCGTTTCTCAATATTTTTCGTTGAGAAAAGGGCGACCTGAGCATCTGTAGGGGCGGGTTTTACCGATAACATGCAAGCCTAAACAGGTAACTTACGTAAACCCGCCCTATTTGGGCGAGTTGTTCATTGATGCAAGCGGGTCGCCCCTACAGGGTTTTCAGATCATGTCCTTTTCCCGAATAATTCTTCATTTCTTTAATTTTTACTCTAAAATTGGCAAAATTGCTTCAATCTGACGTTTGAGATCTGGCAAATCATTTTCTACAGCAGACCACACCACATCTAGGTCAATCTCAAAGTAATTGTGAGTCAATATATTTCGCATGCCGATAATTTTTGACCATGGCACTTCAGGATGCTGATTTCTGGTATCTGCTGACAAGGCACGGGATGCTTCTCCAATGATTTGAAGATGCTGGATAAACCAGGTTTGAATCAGTTCATTTTCAGCAAAACTTTGCCGTCCTTGAATAGCATAGCGCTCAATTCGTTCAATTGCCTCTAAAATATCATACAGCTTTTCGCGATCGCTTCTCACAATGAAATTGCCTCACTTAACACCCGCTCCCGAATGCGTTTTCGTAATCCTTTCTCGGTAACCACATCCACTGGACAACCGAGTAATTCTTGTAAATCCATTAAAAGTCCGCCCAGATCGAACAAGCTGCGTCCAGGTTCCATCTCAACTAAAAAATCTATATCACTGTTGGCATCGGCTTCTCCCCGTGCGACTGAACCAAAAATCCGGACATTGTAAGCCCCGTATTTAGCCGCCGTTTGCAGAATGCTTTCGCGCTTGGTTAGTAAACGTTCATCAATAGTCATCACCGAATGTACTTCAATGTACGGAATGTTTTACTGTAAATCTTAATCGATAAAAGCAACTAAGTTAGGCGCGATCGCGTGGGGGTAGAGGTGTCGCCGCCTGTGCGTTAGCGCTGCGGGTTTCCATGTTTCGGTAGGGGTACGGCATTGCTGTGCCTCTATTTTTTTGGCTACCATACATGACATAAGACATAAGACATAAGACGAATGAGGAATGACAACCATCACCATTCGGGAACAGCAGTCAACCGATAACGGATTTACCGCGACTCTCAGTTTTGATGGGCGGGTCAATTATCCGATCGCAATTACTGATCCCTTCACACTAGAACAAGAACAGAATCTGGAATGGTATTTTGAGGAATGGTTGGTGTTTCCTCAATTGGGAACGGTGAAGGCGGAACAGGCGAAGGAATCGGTTAAGGGTTACGGGGAACAATTATTTGAGCAGGTATTTAGAACTAATATTGATGCCTATAGCGAGTATCGGCAGATCCGGGGGAATTTAAGTCAGCTACAAATTGAGATTGAAAGCCAGACGCCAGAGTTTCAAGCGCTGCATTGGGAAGCCTTGCGTGATCCGGATTTACCGCGTCCCCTGGCGGTGGATTGTCTGATGCTAAGGAAGCATACTAAACCCGTTCCGATTGGGGCAAGTATGCCAGCGTTTCCGGTGATTAATTTACTCTTGGTAACAGCACGACCGGATGAGGAAAAGGATGTCGGTTATCGTACCATTTCCCGTCCCTTAATTGAAGCGATTGAGACGGCAAAGTTACGGGTGAATGTGGAGTTATTGCGTCCGGCAACTTATCAAGCGTTATCGAAACAGTTGGAGGAGAAAGGGGCGGGTTATTATCATATTATTCATTTTGACGCCCATGGCTCGTTGATGAGTTATGAGCAATTGCAGAAAGGGATAAAACGGAAGCGGTACACGTTTCAAGCGCGGTGGGGGCGAGAGGATATTGATCCGTATGAAGGGGTGAAGGCGTTTCTGTTTTTGGAGGGGGAAACTCAGGGAAAACCTGATCCGGTGGAGGCGTCGGAGTTGGCGGATTTGTTGACCGGAAAGGGGATTCCCGTTTGTATTTTAAATGCTTGTCAATCGGGGAAGGAAAGACCTAACCCCCCAACCTCTTTTCCGGCTGATGAATCGGGGGGAGCTGGGGGAGCTGGGGG